>JAITFE010000067.1 GCA_031281585.1 Bifidobacteriaceae bacterium
CGATGTACCGGGCGGCGGAGGCCGCGCTCGAGGCGGCGGCCGGGCGCGGGCTGGACGTGGCCGAACACCTGGAGCGGGTGCGGCGCCGCCAAGCCAACGCCGCGGCCTACAGCCAGACCGTGGACCGGTACGCCTGGCCGACGAACGGTTTGGAGGGCGTGCAAATCGCGCCTTTCCAACTGCTCGCCGCCAGCGGACAGGCCCTCTACGGCCGGGGCCACGAGTGGCACATGGCCGTGGCTGAGCGGCTGGCCGCCGCCGACCAGGCCCTGATCCGGCCAACGCGGTGGCTGGCGCTCAACCCGGGGGACCAGGCCGACCGCCGGCGCGGGGTCCAATGGTGGGAGGACCTGACACGGGCCGGGGGAGAGGGCATGGTGGTCAAACCGGCGGCGGGGCCGGTCAAACAGGGCCAGCGGTTGGTCCAGCCGGGGCTGAAGGTCCGCGGCCGCGACTACCTGCGCATGACCTACGGCCCGGACTACCTGGACCGGCTTGGGGACCTCAGGCAACGCCAACTCGGCCTGAAGCGGTCGCTGGCGCTGAGGGAGTACGCGCTGGGGCTGGAGGCGATCGACCGCCTGGTCGCAGGCGACCCGCTGTGGCGGCGCCATGAGGCAGTGTTCGCCGTGCTGGCCCTCGAGTCGGAGCCGACCGACCCCAGGCTGTGAGACTGGCGGCGAGACGGCCGGGAAACAACCGGGGGCCAGGCGCAAGTGTGGCGCTGATCACAGGCTTTGGGTGGGCGATCAGGTCTAAAGACCTATTAAGATAGATGGCAGGCGGTTCACTCGAAGGCCGCGCTGAGGAAGAATCTCACGAACCAGGAGCAAGGATGAGCCGAATCAGGAACGCGCAGTTCGCCAGCAAGGTCATGACCGCCGATCAAGCCGCGACCTTCATCGAGGACGGCAGCAACGTCGGATTCTCGGGATTCACCGGCTCGGGCTACCCGAAGGCGGTGCCACAGGCGTTGGCTGCCCGGATTCAACAACTGCACGCGGACGGACAGCCGTTCAAGATCGGCGTGTTCACGGGCGCCTCGACGGCGCCCGAACTGGACGGGGTCCTGGCGGAGGCGGACGGGATCGCCTGGCGGATGCCCTACCAATCGGACCCCGTGCTGCGCGGCAAGATCAACGAGGGCGTGACGGACTACTGCGACATCCACTTGGGGCTGTCGGGTCCGCTGACGGCATCGGGCTTCCTGGGCAAACTCGACACGGCGGTGATCGAGATCACGGCGATCACTGAGGACGGCGACCTGATCCCGTCCTCCTCGCTGGGCAACAACCTGCTGTGGATCGAAACGGCGCGTCAGGTGATCCTGGAGGTCAACCACTGGCAGTCGCTGGACCTCTACGGCATGCACGACGTGTATTACCAGCCCGCGCTGCCGCCGGACCGCGTCCCCATCCCGATTGTCGCGGCTGGCGACCGGATTGGCCAAAAGACCCTCAGGATCGACCCGGAGAAAGTGGTCGCGGTGGTGGAAACCGAGGCGCCGGACCGCAACTCGCCGTTCAAACCGTTGGACGACCAATCGAAGCTGATCGCCGGGCACCTGCTGGACTTCCTCCAGCACGAGGTCCAGATCGGGCGCCTGCCGAAGAACCTGCTGCCGCTGCAATCCGGGGTGGGCAACATAGCCAACGCGGTGTTGGCCGGGCTGCTCGACGGGCCCTTCGACGCGATCACCTCCTACACCGAGGTGATCCAGGACGGGATGGTGGACTTGCTGGATTCCGGCAAGATGACCGTCGCGTCGGCCACCGCCTTCTCGCTCAGCCCGGAATACGCCGAAAAGCTCAACGACGGCGCCGCCGAATACTCGCAGAAGATCATCCTGCGCCCGCAGGACGTGTCCAACAACCCGGAGGTAATCCGACGGTTGGGTGTGATCGCCTGCAACGGCCTGATCGAGGCAGACATCTACGGCAACGTCAACTCCACGCACATCATGGGCTCGCGTATGCAGAACGGACTGGGCGGCTCCGGCGACTTCACGCGCAACGCCTACATCTCTTCGTTCGTGACGCCGTCCGTGGCGAAGGGCGGCGCCATCTCCTGCATTGTGCCCATGGTTTCCCACGTGGACCACACCGAGCATGACGTGCAGGTCATCATCACGGAACAAGGCCTGGCGGACCTGCGCGGCCTGGCGCCGCGCAAACGCGCCCGCGTGGTGATCGACAAATGCGCGCACCCCGACTTCAAGCCTGCGCTGGAGGAGTACTTCGAGCGCGCCCAGCGGGTCGCCAACTCGCAGCACACCCCGCACGACCTGAAGACCGCGCTAGGTTGGCACGTCCGCTTCTTGGAGACGGGGTCCATGAAGGCCTGAAAGTCGGCTGGCGTCCGCCCTGTGAGCAGTCGGGGGCGGACGCCGCGCGCCGGTTGGGCGCCGGCCTAGCCTCTGTTGGCATGACTAGCTACCCGCCGCGCGACCCGGCCAAGGATCCTTTGCTCAGCCCATCGAACGCCGCCCTGCTGATCATCGACTATCAGCCGACGCAGCTTGAGTCGCTGCAGTCCCATCCGCAAGAGCAGATCATCGAGAAAGTGGTGGAGCTGGCGCGCACCGGCGTCATCTACGGCCTGCCGATCATTTTGAGCACGGTCAACGTCTCCTCCGGCCGCGAGCAGCCGACCATTCCACGCCTCGCCTCGGTGCTCCAAGGCGTCACCACGTATGACCGCACCTCAATCAACTCCTGGGAGGACCAACAGTTCAACGAGGCGGTCCACGCGACCGGCCGCAAGAAGCTGGTCATTGCGGGACTGTGGACGGAGGCGTGCGTCACTTTCCCAACGGTCGACGCGCTCGCGGAGGGTTTCGAGGTCTATCCGGTGGTGGACGCTATTGCGGGCACCTCGTTGACCTCCCACAACACAGCGCTGCGGCGCATTGAGCACGCCGGGGCGCACCTGACGTCCGTGGTGCAGTTGCTGTGCGAACTTCAGCGCGACTGGAACCGCCAGAACACGGTCCAACCGTTCGTCAAGGAGATGTTCCAGGTCCACGCCTTCCCGCAGTACTGACCGGGTTTATGGTGAACCCATGGCGATTCCCACCTTCCGGCTCAATTCGGGCCATGGCATCCCGGCTCTTGGGGTCGGCACCTACAAGTTGGAGCCGTCGCTGACGGCCGCGACCGTTGAGCAGGCCCTTCAGCTGGGCTACCGGCATGTCGACACGGCCGCGCTCTACGGCAACGAGGCCGAGGTGGGGGAGGGGCTCAGACGTTCCGGGGTCCCGCGCGAGGAGGTTTTCGTCACAACCAAGCTTTGGAACGACCAGCACGGGCACCGTGCCGCGTTGGCGGCTTTCGACCATTCGCTCGGTTTGCTGGGTCTGGACTATGTGGACCTCTACCTGATCCACTGGCCCGTGCCGGCGAACGGGCTGATGGTGGAGGCGTGGCAGGCGCTGATTGACATCGCCGCGACCGGCCGGGCCCGGTCGATCGGCGTGTCCAACTTCCGCTCCGAGGACCTGGCGGCCGTCATCGACGCGACGGGCGTGGTGCCCGCGGTCAACCAGATCGAGTTGCATCCGCTCTACCAGCAGCGCGACCTGCGCTCCGTGGACGCCGACCTGGGCATTGTGACGGAGGCTTGGAGCCCGTTGGGGCGGGGCGCGGACCTGGGGAACGACACCATCCGCGCCGTCGCCGGCGAGACGGGCAAGAGCGCGGCCCAGGTGGTTTTGCGCTGGCTGATCCAGCTTGGGATTGTCGCGTTCCCCAAGACGTCGAAGCCCGCCCGGCTGGCGGAGAACCTCGCCATTGACGACTTCGAACTGCGGCCCGACCAGATGGAGCGAATCAACGCCATCCGGGACGCGTCACGGGTCGGCAGCAATCCGGCCACTGTCCATTAGTCGAACCGATCTGTCCATAGGGTGAGATTCGGGTAAACTGCCGGGGTAATGCCCGTGCAGCATCCAGTGTTGCCCGGCTTCGCCCCCTTTTGGAGAGGTAAACGGACTAGTGAAAACACGCTCTCGTATAGCAGCCCTGGCCGTCGTCGCGGCCGCCGCGGTGGCATTGACCGGCTGCGGCACCAACGAGCCGGCCGGCGGCGGCTCGAAGACTCCGGACGCCGGGCGTTCGGCGGACGCCGGCGCGCAAGGCGCCGAGGCTTACAAGATCGCCATCACGCAGTACTTGGCGCACCCCTCGCTCGACCTGATCACGCAGGGTTTCAAGGACGGCTTGGCGGAGAAGAACGTCCAAGTCGAGTACACGTACGATGACGCCCAGGGCGATCCGAACAACACCGCCACGATCGCGGGCAAGTACGCCGCCGACGCGTCCTTCGACTTGATCTTGGCGGTCGCGACGCCCTCAGCCCAGGCGGTTGTGAACCAGGTTGGCGACCGGCCGGTGCTGTTCGCGGGCGTGACGGACCCGGTTGACGCGGGCCTGGTACCCTCCTGGGAGCCTTCCGGCACAAACGTCACCGGCACCTCCGACCTGAACCCGGAGGGTTACCCGGCCGCGTTGATTCAGGAGATCCTGGGTGTGGACAAGGTCAAGACCATCGGCTACCTCTACTCGTTGGGTGAGAAGAACTCGGTGGTCCAACTCAACATGCTGCAGGCTGAGGCGGAAGCCCTCGGGATCGAGGTGAAGGAGTCCGGCATCACCAACGCCTCGGAGCTGACCGCCGGCGTGCAGGCTCTGGCCGACGTGGATGCGATCTACGTGGGCACCGACAACACCGTGGTGGAGGGGATTGAGCAAGTGGTCGCGTTCGGCCAGGAGAACAAGATCCCGGTGTTCGTGGCCGACGCGGCGTCGGTGGAACGGGGCGGCTTGGCCACCCGCGGAATCGACTACTACGAACTGGGCAAGCGGACGGCCGAGCAGGCTTACGAGATCCTGGTCAACGGGGCCGATCCGGGTTCGATCGCGCCGCTGCAGGTCACCGACACCCAGATCGTGGCGAACCCGGAGGCGGCGGAGCAGTACGGCGTCACCATCCCCGAGTCGGTGTTGGCGGACGCCACACAGGTCACCACGAGCTGACCGCCGGACCGCCGGCGGCCTTCGCCCGCCGGCAGTCTCTTGCGAAAACCGGCCCCGGCGCGCCGGGCAGCCGCCCCTTTGGGCGGTTTACCAGGCGCGGCGGGGCCGGTTAGGCTGTGTCCGCAGTGATTTCACATCCTCTTAGCCATCCCAGAAGTCAAGGAAGCCGCCGTTGCTAGCAGCCGTCGAACAAGGCCTTATCTTCTCCCTGCTGGCGCTGGGCGTCTTCCTGACCTACCGAATCCTCAACTTCGCGGACCTGACCGTTGACGGTTCGTTCACCACGGGCGCCGGCACGGCCGCGATCCTGATCTACAACGGCTGCAACCCCTACCTGGCGACGGCCGCCGGGTTCGCCGTCGGCGCGGTGGCCGGCCTGATCACCGCCTTGCTGCACACCAAGCTCAGGATCGATCCGCTGCTGGCCTCGATCTTGACCATGATCGGCCTGTATTCGATCAACTTGAGGATCATGGGCGGTCCGAACGTCGGGCTGAACATGCGCAGCGGCCAGTTGATTGAGACCGTCTTCACACCGCTCAAACAGGCCAAGCTGATGTCCTCCTGGCAAACCGCGACCATTTTGACCGCGGTGGCGCTGGCGTTCACGGCCGGGATCGTCTGGTTCCTGGCCACCAACTTCGGGCTGGCCACGCAGGCCACCGGCGACAACCCGCAGATGGCCCTGGCGGGCGGGATCTCCACCGACTGGACCAAGATCGTGACCCTGATGATCTCGAACGGCTTGGTGGGGCTGTCCGGCGCGATTTACGCGCAATTCCAGGGCTACGCGGACGTGCAGATGGGGATCGGGCTGATCCTGGTCGGGTTGGCCTCTGTGATCGTGGGCAACGCCATACTCGGCACCCGCTACATGGCCCTCGCGGTGCTGGGCGTGGTGGTTGGCTCGGTGGTCTACAGACTGGTGCTCTATTACGCGATCTACTGGGAGATCGCCGAGGCGGGGGACATGAAGCTGATCTCGGCGGTATTGGTGGTGATCGCCCTGGTGATCTCGCAAAGCGAGACTGTGCGCGGCCTGATGAACAAGCTCTCTCCTTTCAAGTCGCCCGTGGTGCCGGAGCCGCTGACCGCCCCGGAACTGGGCGCGGAACCGGCCGAGGGGCCAACGCCGGTCGACCCGGATCCGTTCTTAGACCAGGGCGACCTTATGGAAGGCGACCGCGAGGAGGCGGGCGCCCGGCCGGGATTGCGGCGCCGCCGCCACGACCAGGACGGGGAGGTGTGAGCCATGCTCAATCTGACCGGGGTGTCGAAAACCTTCTTCGCGGGCACGGCGAACGAGCGCCGGGCGTTGCGCCACGTCTCGCTGGAACTGGCGGAAGGCGATTTCGCCACCGTGATCGGCTCAAACGGCGCCGGCAAGTCGACCCTGCTGAACGTGATCGCCGGCTCGCTGCCCACGGACGGCGGCAGCGTCTTGATCGACGGCCACGACGTGACCAAGCTGCCGGCCTACCGACGGGCCTCGCTGTTGGCGCGGGTCTTCCAGGACCCGCAGGCGGGGACGGCGCCGCACCTGACGATCGAACAGAACATGGCAATCGCCCTGACGCGAGGCTCCCGCCGGGGGCTGGGAATGGGCGTGGGCCCGAAACGCCGGGCCATGTTCCGCGAGGAGCTGGAGGTGCTGGGGCTAGGCCTGGAGAATCGCCTCAAGACCAGGGTCGGCATGCTCTCCGGCGGGCAGCGCCAGGCCTTGTCGTTGCTGATGGCCTCTTTCACGGAGCCCCGCCTGCTGCTGCTGGACGAGCACACCGCCGCGCTGGACCCGGCCCGCGCCGAACTGGTCACCGAGCTGACCGTGAAGGTTGTGGCGGAGTCCAACCTGACCGCCTTGATGGTCACCCACAACATGGCCCAGGCTTTGCGGGTCGGAAACCGCCTCTTGATGATGCACGAGGGCGAGATCATCCTCGAATTGAACGCCGCCCAGAAGCGGCGCACCACTGTGGCCGACTTGATGGAGCGCTTCACCTCCGTCAAGGGCCAGATGGCGGACCGGAGCCTGCTGAGCTGACGGGTCTTGGCGCCACCCGGCGGCGATCCGGGCCGGGGGCGGGTCCCTAAGCTAGAAGGATGACTGCCACCCTGGCCGGCGCCGTGCGCGTCCTGGACGACCTCTACCCGCCCTCGCTGAAAGAGGAGTGGGACCGGATCGGTCTGGTCTGCGGCGAACCGGAGGCGCCGGTCGCGCGGGTCGCCTTCGCGGTCGACCCGACCCTGCGGTCGGTCCGCCAGGCGATCGACTGGGGCGCTGACCTGTTTGTGGTCCACCATCCGCTGCTGCTGCGGCCGGTCAACTCGGTCGCGGCCACGACCTTCAAGGGCGCGATTGTGCATTCGCTGATCAAGGCCGGCTGCGCCCTTTACACCGCCCACACCAACGCGGACGCGGCCGCCGGGGGCGTCGCGGACGCCCTGGCTGGCGGTCTGGGCCTGGAACGAACCCGGCCGCTGGTGCCGGACGCGGCCGACCCGGCGGTCGGCATCGGACGCGTCGGGTCGTTGCCCGGCCCGGCGGCGTTGGGGGAACTCGCGGCGCGCCTGGCCGCCTCCCTGCCCCCCAACCGCCACGGGGTGCGGATCGCCGGGCCGGTGGACGCCATGGTCGCCACGGCGGCGGTGGTCGGGGGAGCGGGCGATTCGCTGTTCGATGCCGTCCGGGCGGCCGGAGTGGACGTGTACGTCACGGCCGACCTCCGGCACCATCCGGCCCTGGAAGCCCGCGAGCAAGCCGAATTCGCAGGTCACGGGCGGCCGTACCTGCTGGACGTGTCGCATGCGGCCTCCGAATGGGGGTGGCTGGCGCGAGCGGCGCGGCAACTCGAGGAGAGGCTGGCGGCTGCGGGCGATAGGGTTGTGACCTGGGTGAATCCCGAGGTGGCCGATCCCTGGACGGCCCGTGTGGAAAGGACAGACGCTTGAAAGCCCCATCCGCTGATCAACAACGACTATTGGTTGTGCAAGCGCACGACACCCAACTGCATCAACTGGCGCACAAGCGCGCCAACCTGCCGACCCGGGGCGAATTGGCCCTGGCGCAGGACGAGGAGCAACTCGCGGGCGAGGAACTGGAAATCGCCAAGGCCAAAGCCGGCGACATCCGGCGCGAGCTGACCCGCGTGGAGGACGAGCTTTCGAAAGTGGCCGCCCGGCACCGGCGCGACCGCGAGCGTCTGGAGTCCGGGGGCGGGCAATCCCGCGAACTGGTGACGCTGCAACAGGACATCGAACTGCTGGAACGTCGGCGCGACCGCCTGGAGGAAGAGGCGCTTGAAGTCATGGAGCGGCTCGAGGAGGCCCAGCGGGTCGTCTCGGGCCTGGAAGAGACCCTGAAGCGGCTGGGCGCGCGGGGGGCCGAATTGCGCGGGCGGCTGGAGGGCGAATTGGCCCAGATTGACCAGGCCGCCGCCGCGGAGCAGGCCGAGCGGGCCGCCGCCGCGCAGGGGCTGGACGAAGGCCTGCTCAAACTCTACGAGCGCTTGCGCGAGCGGTTGGGCGGGGTCGGGGCGGCGGCGCTGACGCGGCGGCGGTGCGAGGGTTGCGGCATGGACGTGAACACCTCCGACTTGGCCGCGATCCGCGCCCTGGCGGCGGACGAGGTCGCCCGCTGCGAAGAGTGCGGCCGGATTCTGGTGAGGGGCGAGGACTCCGGCCTGTGAAGCTGATCATCGAGGCGGACGGCGGTTCGCGCGGGAATCCGGGGGTGGCGGCGTTCGGTGCCCTGGTCCGCGAGTCGGCCAGCGGTCGCGTGCTGGCCGAAAGGGCCGCGTACTTGGGTGACGCGGTGACGAACAACGTGGCGGAGTACTCGGGGCTGATCGCCGGGTTGGAGGCGGCCGTCGCGGTTGAACCGGCGGCCGCGCTCGAAGTGCGGATGGACTCCAAACTGGTGGTCTCCCAGATGGCGGGGGTCTGGAAGATCAAGAACGCCGACCTGGCGAAGCTGGCGGCGAAGGCCCGCCAGGTGATCGGCGACAGGACGGTGACCTTCAAGTGGGTCCCGCGCGCCCACAACCAGGCGGCCGACTTGCTCGCCAACGAGGCGATGGACTCGCGCGGCGTGATCGAGCGGTCGCCCGGCGGCGAGGCGAGCGAACCGGGGGAGAAGAGAGCGGGCGGGGAGACGGCATCGGCGGCGTTGTCCTTGGCCGGCGCAGTGCGGTTGGCGCAGGCGGTCAGCTCCGGCGCGCAGCGGCATCCGGGAACGTTCGGGCCCATCACCACTGTGATCCTGATCCGCCACGGCATGTCGGTCGACACGGACCGGGACGTGTTCGCGGGCGGCCTGGTGCCGGGGCCGGCCCTGTCCGCGGCGGGGCGGCTGCAGGCGCAAGCCGCCCAGGAGGAGTTGGAGCGAATGCTGCAGGTGCCGTGGTTCGGTCTGGAGCGGCCCTCGGCGCTGGCCTCCTCGCCGACCCGGCGGGCGTTGGAGACGGCGGAGCCGCTGGCGGCGGCCTTCGGGCTGACGGTCCAGGTGGACCCCGGATTCGTGGAGGAGGAGTTCGGCGATTGGGACGGCTTGACGAAGTCCCAGGTGGAGGCGCGCTGGCCGGGCGGGGTGGACCGGTGGGCGGCCGACCCGGACTACACGCCGAGCGGCGGCGAGTCACGCCGCCAGGTGGGCATTCGGGTCAAGGCGGCCCTGGAACGGGTGGCGCAAGCCAATTTGGGCGGCACGGTGGTGATCACCTCGCACGCGGTCGCGGTGCGGGCCGCGCTCGGGGCGGCCCTGGGCGCCCCACCCGAGGCCTGGTTCGGCTTTAGGGTCGCGCCCGCCTCGATCAACATTGTGCGCCTGTGGGAACTGGGCAAGACCGAGGTGGTCTGCACCAACCGGACCGCCGCCCGGTAGGGTAGTGCCTTGGATGAGCCGGCTGGACGGCCGCGTCGGGGGAGACCCCGCCGAGGAAAGTCCGGGCTCCGCAGAGCAGGGCGGTGGGCAACACCCACCCGGGGCGACCCGCGGGAAAGTGCCACAGAAAACAGACCGCCGCCGCCTTTGGGGCGGCGGTAAGGGTGAAACGGCGGTGTAAGAGACCACCAGCGCCCAGGGCGACCTGGGCGGCTCGGCAAACCCCGCCCGGAGCAAGGCCAGACAGGCGGCGCTTGAGGGCTGCTCGCCCAAGCCGCCGGGTAGGCCGCTTGAGGCCCGCGGCAACGCGGGCCCTAGATGGATGGCCGTCTTGAATGACAGAACCCGGCTTACAGGCCGGCTCATCCACCCATCGGCGGGGTGCCGCCGCGCGGTTCCTAGTCCGAGGCGGTCGGCGTGGCGCGCAGAGCCGGGGTGGCCGCCGCACGGGCGCTGGCCGCGTCTTGCCAGGCCAAGACCGCCGCGCCGACAATGCCGGCGGTGTTGCGCAAAGCCGCCGGCACAATCTTCGGCCGGATGTGGAGCAGCGGCAGGAACTTGTCGTGCTTGCGGGAGATGCCGCCGCCCACCACGATCAAATCGGGCCAGAGCAGGCGGTCGATCTCGGTGAAGTAGCGTTGCAGCCGGCGGGCCCATTTGGCGTAGGTCAAACCCTCGCGCTCCTTGGCGGACGCCGCCGCCCACTTTTCCGCGTCCTTCCCGTTGATCTTGATGTGCCCCAGTTCGGCGTTGGGCCACAGCTTTCCCGCCGTGATCAGGGCGACTCCAATGCCGGTGCCCAGCGTCATGACGGCGACGGTGCCGGGGTGGTCCTTGGCGGCGCCGAAGGCGACCTCCGCGTAGCCGGCGGCGTCCGCGTCGTTGACCACGGTGGCGCCACGCCCGGTGCCCTGGCGGACCGCCTCGGCCAGGTTGACGCCAACCCAGGACTGGTCCAGGTTGGACATCCACGGGACCACGCCGCCAAGGATGGGACTGGGGAAGGACACCCCGACCGGGACGGATTGATCCAAGTCGAAGTGGTCCAGCAACTCGGCGATCACGCCTACCACCGCCTGGGGCGTGGCCGGCTGGGGCGTGGGGATCTTGAAGCGATCCTCCGTCAACTCGCCGGTGTCGAGGTCGACCGGCGCGCCTTTCACGCCGGAGCCGCCAACATCCACGCCGAAGGCTATCTTGCCGGACATAGTGATCCTCCTTGGCCTGCCCAAACGATGGTTTTCCCAATCTTCGCACATGGCGGCGGCGACCCGCTGGGCCGCCTGGCCAGCATCTCGGCGTGGGCCAAAGCCCCGCGCGGTACCCTGGGCCGGTGCTTGTGCCAGTGGCCGGCCCGGAAGACCCGCGGCTGGAAATGTACCGTCACCTCACCGACGTGACTTTGAGGAAACGCCTCGAGCCGGAGCGGGGCCTGTTCATGGCCGAGTCCGCCTACGTGATCGGGCGCGCGCTGGACGCGTGCCTGGAGCCGTACTCGCTGCTCATGACGCCAAAATGGGTCGACGCCCTGGACGGCATCCTGAGCCGCCTGGACCCGGCGGTCCCCGTCTACGTGGGCCCGGATGACGTGTTGCACCAGGTCACAGGCTTCCATGTGCACAGGGGCGCGGTCGCGGCGATGCGCCGCCCGGCCTTGCCGGCCTGGCTGGACCTGGTGGCCGGCGCGCGCCGGATTTGCGTGGTCGAGGACGTGGTGGACCACACCAACCTGGGCGCCATCTTCCGGTCCGCCGCAGGCCTGGGCGTGGACGCGGTCTTGGCGACGCCCCGCAGCGCCGATCCGCTCTACCGCCGGTCGGTGCGCGTCTCCATGGGCACCGTGTTCCAGGTCCCCTGGACCCGGATCGCGCCCTGGCCGGCGGCTTTGGACACGCTCAAGCGCGACGGCTGGCATGTGGCCGCGTTGGCCCCCGCCGCCGATGCCGTGCCCCTCGACCAGTTCGCCGCCCGCCTCCCAGCCCGCCTGGCTTTGCTCCTTGGGACTGAGGGCGACGGCCTGACGGCCCACGCCCTGGAGTTGGCGGACTCGGTGGTCTCGATCCCCATGGCGGCGGGGGTGGACTCGCTGAACGTGGCGGCCGCCTCCGCGGTGGCGTTCTGGGCCACCCGCTGACGCCGGCCTTTTGGCAACCGTCCTAGATCAGGCCGGCGGTGCCGGACTTGGCGCGGGCGAAGCGCGCCGCCACGTCGTACCAGTTGACAATGTTCCAGAACGCGGCGACGTAGTCCGCCTTGACGTTCAGGTAGTCCAGGTAGAAGGCGTGCTCCCACATGTCGAGGACCAGCAGCGGGACCAGACCGGCGGACAGGTTGGCTTGATGGTCGTAGACCTGGTTGACCAGCAGTTGGCCCGCCAGCGGCTCCCAGGTGAGCATGGCCCAGCCGGAGCCCTGGATGGATGTGGCGGCGGCGGAGAACTGGGCCTTGAAGGCGTCGAAGGCGCCGAACTGGTCGGCGATCGCGTCCGCCAGGTCGCCGTCTGGCGTCAGCGGCGCCTCGGGGCTCAGGTTCTTCCAGAACACCGAGTGGTTGACATGGCCGGCCAGGTTGAACGCCAGGTCCTTCTCCAACTTCGGCAGGACGGCGAAGTTGCCGGACTCGCGGGCGGCCTCAAGTTGCTCCAAAGCCGTGTTGAGCCCGGCCACGTACGCGGCGTGGTGCTTGTCGTGGTGAAGTTCCATGATGCGGCCGGAGATGTGCGGCTCGAGGGCGGAGTAGTCGTAAGGAAGCTCGGGCAAGACATAAAGAGCCATTGGTCCTCTTTCGTTCGGTTTGGGTGTGTGTTATGGCATCTTCATTAGATCACTAGTCGGCCGCCGCCCGGTAACATTTAGCGCATGACTGTAAGTGTCCCCGCATCGGGCGAAGTCCAATCCAACCCCTCCAACGCCGTTCGCATCCTTCTCTACAGCGACAACGCGCGGGTCCGCCACGAGGTCCAAGACAACTTGGGCGACACGCTTGGCGCCGACAACCGGCCAATCCAGTGGACGGAGGCGGCGACCCACGAGGTGGCCATGATCCTGTGCCAGGAGGGCACCTTCGACCTGATCGTGATGGACAACGAGACCAACAAGCTGGGGGGCGTGGGCCTGACCCGGCAGATGCGGAGCGAACTCGATTGGCAGCCCACGGTGCTGCTGCTGCTCGCCCGCCAGCAGGACGCCTGGCTGGGCGCCTGGTCCGGCGCGGACGCCGCGCTGTTGCAGCCGATCGACCCCCTCGAGTTGACCACCACGGTTGCGGACCTGGTGGGCGTGCCGCAGGCCTAGACCGCGAGCCCAGACCAGTGACCGACAACCGCCCCGAGGTGACTTGGCCCGGGCTTATCTCCACCCTGTTGCGGGGCCGCCACCTTTCAACCGCCGATGCCGCCTGGGCCATGGACGAGGTCATGTCCGGCAACGCTTCCCCCGTCCAGTTGGCCGGGCTGCTGGTGGCCCTTCGCGCCAAAGGCGAGACCGTGGACGAGTTGTCCGGGCTGGCCGCCTCCATGCTGGAGCACGCCCGGCCAATCGACCTGCCGACAGACGCCGTCGACATTGTCGGCACCGGAGGGGACAGGGCCTTCACGGTCAACATCTCGACCATGGCGGCGCTCGTCATAGCCGGCGCCGGGGCGCGGGTGGTCAAGCACGGCAACCGAGCGGCATCGTCGAAATCCGGTTCGGCGGACGTGCTGGAGGCACTGGGCGTCAACCTGGCCATGTCGGCGGAGCGCATCCGCGAGGTCTTCGACCAGGTGGGCGTGGCGTTCTTGTTCGCCCAGGCTTTTCACCCGTCCATGCGGCACGCGGCGGTCGCCCGCCGGGAGCTGGGCGTGGCGACGGTGTTCAACTTCCTGGGCCCCTTGACGAACCCGGCCAAGCCGCGGGCCTCCGCGATCGGCTGCACCGATGAGGCCATGGCCCCGCTGATGGCGGGCGTGTTGGCGGCCAGGGGCGGAACAGCGCTGGTCTTCCGGGGCCTGGCGGACGGGCTCGACGAGATGGCCGCGACCGGGCCGATCCAGCTGTGGGAGGCGCGGGGCGGCCGGGTGGAGGCGAGCGTTCTGGACCCGGTGGCCGAGCTGGGGCTGGCGCAGATCACGTTGGCGGACCTCCGGGGCGCGGACGCCGCCGCCAACGCCGCCGTCGCGCGGCAAGTCTTAGAGGGGCAGCCGGGGCCGATCCGCGACACGGTGCTGCTGAACGCCGCCGCCGGGCTGGTCGCCGCTGGCGAGCGCGCGGGCCTGACCGACGGGCCGTTGGCGCGCCGCCTGCGCTCGGGCATGGACCTGGCGGCCGAGGCAGTCGACTCTGGCGCCGCCGCCCGCGTGCTGGACCGCTGGGTCGAGGCTTCTCAGTCGCCCAGTCCCAGGTCGTAGGCCTGGTCCAAGTCGCGGGCCGAATAGGTCTGGAAGGCGATGAAAGTCTGGGTGGAGACAACCCCGGCGGTCTTGGAGACCCTTTCCGCGATCACCCCGGCCAGGTCCTCATGGCGGCGGACCTTGGCGATGGCGATCAGGTTGACCTCGCCCGTGACCGAGTAGACCTCGGCGATTCCCGGGATGTTGGCGATGGCCTGGGCTGCCTCCGGGATTAGCTGGGCCTCGGTGGTGATCATGACGACGGCGGTGATCATTGCGGCTCCTCGGAGGACTCCGCGCCGGCGTCTTCAGGCGCCTGCTCTTGTTGGCCGCCCGGCTGGGGGACCTCGTCCCACTCGAAGTTGATGTACGGATCCTCCAAGGCGGCATGCACCAGTTCGCGGTCGCCCAACGGCTTGGCCAGTTTGACCGTGCCCCATTTGAACGCCCTCGCGGGATCCGAGGGGCAGTCGCCGGCGTCCGGCACCTTGAGGACGTAGACGCCCACAGTCACTTTCGAATCCGACTCCTCCAATGTGAAGCCGGCGTGGCCGTAGCACACCGTGTCGCCGTCCACATAGTAGATCTGGAGCTCCTGGCTGTCCGGGGCGGGCTTGGCCACATTGCCCCAGGGCGCTGAAATCCAGCCGTCTTCGGGCTTGTCGCCGGTGGGCAACTCTTCATCCAATTGGGCCAGCTCTGCCGGGTCGCGGACCACCACGGTGCCGTCGTCCACTTGCGGCTCGCTGGTCTTGGTCTCTTCGCCGCCGCCGCTGCCGCAAGCGCTCAAAGTGGTGGCGAGGGCGAGGCAGACCAGGGCGGTCAGGGGTCGTTTGCGCATGGGGACCACTGTAGCGGACCCGGCCTGGGGTCAGACGGCCGGGACAGAGCCGCCGTTCTTGCCGTTCGCGCCGTAAAGCTGGTCGATCTGGGCGGCGAAATCGCGCAGCACCTTGTCGCGCTTGACTTTGAGGGACGGGGTCAGATAGCCGTTCAACTCGGTGAAATCACCCTCCAAGACCACGAACTTGCGGATCGACTCCGCTCGCGAGACGGCCTCATTGGTGCGCTGGACCGCCCGCTCAAGCGACGCCCAAACGTCGGGGTCGGTGCGGGCGTCCGCGAGCGGCATCGGCGCCTTGCCGTGGTTGGCCAGCCAGCCGGGCAGCATCTCCTCGTCCAAAGTGATGAGCGCGCCTACGAACGGCCGGCCGTCGCCCACAACCACCACCTGGGAGACCAGGGGATGGCCGCGCAGCCGGTCCTCGAGCAGAGCCGGGGCGACGTTCTTGCCGCCCGCGGTTACCAGCAACTCCTTCTTGCGTCCGGTGATGAACAGGTACTTGTCCTTGTCGAGGTAGCCCATGTCGCCGGTGTGGAACCAGCCGTCGCGCAAGGCCTCCGCCGTCGCCTCGGGGTTCTTGTGGTACTGGTCGAACACGTTGACGCCTTGGAGCAGGATCTCGCCGTCCTCGGCGATCCGGGCGGCGCAGCCGGGGAAGGGGAGGCCGACCGACCCGATCTTTTGCCGGCTCGGCCGGTTGACCGCGATCGGGGCCGTGGTCTCGGTCAGGCCGTAGCCCTCCAGCACCGTCAGGCCGATCCCTCGGTAGAAGTGGCCCAGGCGTTCGCCCAGCGGCGCGCCGCCGCTGACCGCGTACTTGGTGTGCCCGCCGATCGCCTCGCGGATCGAGCTGTAGACCAGCTTGTCGGCTATGGAATGCTGGCGTTTCAGCCACCACGACGCCCCGCGCTTGGTGTCCAGTGCTCGCGAGTAGACGATCGCGACCTTGGCGGACCAGCGGAAAATCTTCAGCTTGAGGCCGGAGCCGGCCTTCTGTTCGGCCGCGTTGTAGACCTTCTCCAACACCCTGGGCACCGCCAGCAGGAAAGTCGGCTTGAAGGAGCCGAGCGCCGGGACCAGGTTTTTCACGTCCGGGCAATGCCCGATCACTGTCTTCGAGGAGATCGCCACCACCTGGAGGAACCGGGCGAAGACGTGGGCCAGCGGCAGGAACAGCAGCGTCCGGCAGCCCTGCTTGGCGATCACGTCCACCACCGACGTCTCCGACTGGTCGAACTGGGTGTTGTCGGTCAGGCGCACAAAGTGCCCGTGCGTCAGTTCCGTCCCCTTGGGGCGGCCCGTGGTGCCGGACGTGTAGATGATGGTGGCCAGGTCTTGGCCCACAATCCCGAGGCGCCGCTGGTTTATGTCCGCGTCCGGCACGCCCGCCCCGACTTCTTTGAGGGCCGCGATCGCGCCCTGGTTCAGCTGCCAGACCTGGCGCAGCGTGGGGTCCTGGCCCCGGACCGCTTCGAGGATTAGGCCGTGGGCGGGGGTTTCGGCGAACGCGCCGCTGACGCCCGCGTCCGAGCAAATCCACTGCGCCTGCTCCACCGAACTGGTCTCGTAGATGGGCACCGACACGGCGCCCGCCGTCCAGATCGCGTAGTCCAACACCGCCCAGTCATAAGAGGTGCGGGACATGATGGCGATCTTGTCGCCGACCGCCACGCCAAGGGCGACCAGGCCCTTCGCCACCTCGACCACGTCCTGGTCGAACTGGCGGGCGGTGATCGGGGACCAACTGCCGTCCGGTTGCTGGACTTCGATCAGGGTGTCTTCGGGGTCTTGTTCCAGCCGGCGGAGGAAAAGGTCGATGATGCTGAGATTGGGATCAACTTCGACGCTCGCCGGCATCGCGATGGTATCCACGACGGCGAGTTTACAGGCACCCTACGGCACCGTAGGTGAACACCGCGCGGCCGACTGGGACAATTGTGGCCATGGCCACCTTTCGAGACGCGGCGCTTGTGCTGCGCACTCACAAATTGGCCGAGGCCGACCGCATTATCACGCTGCTGACCCGCGACCATGGGAAGGTGCGGGCCGTGGCCAAATCGGTCCGCCGGACCACCTCCCGGTTCGGCGCTCGCCTGGAGCCGTTCATGCATGTGGACCTGCAACTGTACGAGGGCCGCTCGCTTGACACGATCACGCAGGCGGTCACCGTCGCGGCCTACGGCGGGCGGATAGCCTCTGACTATCCCGCCTTCACCGCCGCGAACGCGGTCGTCGAGACGGCGGACAAGCTCAGCCCGATTGAGCACCTGCCGGCACGGGCTCTGTTTCGACTGACTCTGGGCGCGGTGGCGGCCTTGGCGCGCTGCTCGGCACAGGATGCCGCCGGCGCGGCGGCTGACGTTCCGGGGCCGACGCCGCCGAGCCCGGGCGCGGTGGTCGACTCGTACCTCCTGCGGGCTTTGGCCTTGTCCGGCTACGCGCCCTCCCTTTCCGGCTGCGCCCAATGCGGCGCGGCGGGCCCCCACCGGGCCTTTTCGGCGCAGGCGGGGGGCATGGTCTGCCAGGACTGCCGGCCGCCGGGCGCGCAGGCGCCCGCCCCGGCCACGGTGGTGCTCCTGGGCGCGCTTCTGGAGGGCGACTGGGCGGCGGTCGCGCCCGCGCCGCCGGCGGCGGCCGCTGAGGCCGCTGCTTTGGTCAGGACGTTCTCCGAATTCCACATGGAGCGCGCGGTCCGCTCACTGCGCCTAGTCGACCGGGGCCAGGCGACCCAGGCCTTGCCTGGGTGACCCCAGCGCGGCGGTCCTGGCACGCAAACCGTGAGCGGCACACGACCACGTCACGCACGCCGCGACAGTCAACGGAGCAGCTTTTGGTGCTACCATAATGGAAGGAGGGAGGGCACCCATGGCTCCAGTGGAGTTGACGCCCAGCGCGTATCGGCACGGCTTCGAATTCGATCAGGCGCTGTACGTCATGAGCAACGCGCTGGCGACTGGCGACTTGGGCTCGGTCGGCGGCCAGGCGACCGTCGTGTTTGTTGGATATCCACATGATGGGTCGGCTCGACGGGTCGAACTCATTGCGGAGATCCGGCAGCCGAGGACCGTGGTGGTGTTCCACTTCTCAGACTTGACCGACAACTACCGACATCTATGGCCAACGGATGAGGGATGAACTTGAGAGACGACGAGTATTACGAGGGCCTTGCAGACAAAGCCGAACGGGGCGAATTGCCTGCCCCGGAAAAGGTGTTGACTGGCCAGGAGGCCGCGAATCGGGGCAGGGCGCTGCTCATGTGGGCCACCGACACGGACACTTTGGATGATGCGGTCAAGGCCGCGAGGCGCGGTCGGCCGCGCCTAGGGCCTGGCGAGGGACGCTCGCCGGTTGTTCGTGGGCGGGTCTCCGCAGATGAATACGCCGCCCTTGAAGCGCTGGCCGAGCGCACCGGCCGGAGCCTCAGCGAGCTTGTTCGCGAGGGCGTTGCGCTTGTGTTGGCGAACGCTTGAAGGCCGACTCCTGCCGTCCCGAGGGGGACCTTGGGCTCCCGTGGTCAGGTGATTCGGACGCCGTAGATCTTGAGCGAGTAGTTGGCGACCACGATCATGTCGCCGTAGACGGCGGGGGAGGCCTCGGTGTTGCCGCCCAACGCGAGCGTGTCGAAGTCTTCGCCGGTCAGCGGGTCGAACAGGCGCATCACGCCCGCTGAGTCGCACAGGATGCCGTACTGGAGGCCGTCCGTCGACATGACCCCCACGGGCGAGGACCACGAGTAGTTGAGCAGGTGGCGCTGCCACCTGACCGCTCCCGTGGCGGTGTCCAGCGCCAGCAGCGCGCCCCCGCCGCCCACGGTCTTGGCCACATTGAAAATGACCAGTCCGGCGGCTTGGCCGGCGCCCAGGAGCGGGGTGGCCATCAGCCCGCCGTTGGTGACCTCGTCATAGACGACCGGCACGTCGTGCTGCCAGACCACCTCGCCGGTCAGGGCGTCGATCTTGCGGAGGTTGGCGCTCGCGTCCCGGCCCCGGTGGTCCACCTCGTTGCCGACGTAGAGATAGGCTCCGACCCGGCCTGGAATCGGTTCGACCACAATGGTGGCGTCCGCGTCATCCCCGACCTGCCGGGCCCACACATTGGTCAGGGAGGCGGCGTCCCAGGCGGCCAGAACGCCGTCGTTGTCCTGCGTGAAGAGCAGGTTGCGGTAGGCGGCGACCGAACCCTCCAGTCCCTGGCGGGACGAAACCGAGGCGTGGTAACGCAGTTTGGTGAGCTCCGGGCTGACGGTCACCGTCCCCGCTGCGGGGTCGAAGCTCGCGCCCAGTTTGACCTTGTAGACAAGGCCGTTCTCGCCCGCTTCGACCAAGTGGTCGCTTTCGCCGTGGACCAGCGCCGAGGGGTCGAAGGCACCCCAACCCGCGCGGAAAGCGTCCGGGTCGGAGCCGGGCCAGCCCGCCACCTCCTCGCCTTTGATCAGGTCAAAGACGCGGAAGCGCCAGGGGCATTCGACCCCGTTCCGGTCCGGCAGCCCCTGCCCGGCGTAAAGGAGCGGGTAGCCGCGCGGATCGATTGAACCGGTGCCCTTGAACGGGCACGAACCCTCGATCGCCGGTTTGGTGACCGCTCCGGTCGCGAGGTCCAGCCGATGGATCACGCCCCCGAAGACCGGGTAGAGCACCTCGACAAAGCCGTCATTGGAGGCGAACGGCTCGTCGAAGCCCATGGCGGCGCGGGTTTCGGCCGGCCAGGCGACCAACAGCGGCTGTCCGGTCCAACCGGCGCCGGGCCACACGGAATCGTAGGACTCGACCGAGGTGATCGGGTGGGTCCACTCGATTTGCAGCTTCTTGGCGGTGACGGCGGCCTGGCCGTAGGCCGGGGCGTCGCGGTAGTGGTTGCCCCGGAAAGTGAGGACGCCGGGCACGTCGGTGTAGTCGTCGCGGCCGCCCCAGGAGACAGGAGCGCCGGCCTCGCCGGCGCCGAGCACCCGCCAAGTCAGCTCGCCTCCGCCATCCGCCAAGGACCGGGTCCGGCCGCCGTCGGGCGTGGCCGCGGGCTTGGTGTAACCAGGCAGCCAGAGCAGCGGGATGGCCGCAGCCGGGTCGGCCGCCAGCGCGCCGGCCAAGTCGGGCGGAGCCGACTTGTGATTTGCCAGCGACAACCGGCTGGGGTTTGGCGCGTCAGGTGGCGCGGGTTCCGCCGCGCAACCGAGCGCCAGCCCGAGCGCCGCCGCGGCCACGGCTGAGGCAATTGCCCGGGGGAGGCGCGTCACTCGGGCAACTATAGCGATCCGCCCGCCCGGCGTTGGTAGGGTCGAACCGTGCCAGTCGCGCTGCCAGCCCATCCGTCGGGAGCCAAACCGCCGCCGATGCCGCCCGGTCGGGTTCCCCCCCACGTCGCCGTCGTGATGGACGGGAACGGCCGCTGGGCTTCTCAGCGTGGGCTGCCCCGCACCGAAGGCCACCGGGCCGGGGAAGAGGCGCTGGTGGAGGTTGTGGCTGGGGCGATCGAGATCGGGGTCGGCTGGCTCAGCGTCTACGCCTTCTCCACTGAGAACTGGCGCCGCTCACCCGCCGAAGTGCGGTTCCTGATGGGCTATTCGCGCCGCGTGCTGCGGTCAAGGCGCGACCTGTTTGACTCCTGGAACGTGCGCGTGCGTTGGTCCGGCGAACGGCGCCGGCTTTGGCCCTCAGTTGTCAAGGAACTCGAGGAGGCGGAAGCCCAAACCCAGGCCAACACGGGGCTGACTCTGACGCTGTGCGTCAACTCCGGCGGACGGGCGGAAATCGCGGCGGCGGCCAGGCGCCGGGCCGCCGAGGGTGCCGAAATCACCGAAGAAGCCATTTCGGAGCGCATGTCAACGCCGCCGGTGGACCTGTTCTGGCGGACCAGCGGGGAAGCGCGCCTGTCCAACTTCCTGCTCTGGCAGAGCGCCTACGCCGAACTGGTCTTCGCCGACAAGCTGTGGCCGGACGTTGACCGGCGGGACCTGTGGGACGGCATCGTGCAATATGGGGAACGGGACCGGCGCTACGGGGCGGCCTGACCCACGGTGGGGGCGCCGGCTCTGGGCGCCTGGGCGGCGCAGGCCTGGCAAATGCCGCTGATCTCGAGCGAATGGCGCACGTCCGCGTAGCCGGCCGCGGCCGCGACCTTGTCGGCCCAAACCTCGAAATCTGGGCCTGTGACGGCGGCTGAGCGTCCGCAGGAACGGCAGATGACGTGATGGTGGTGGCCGCCCTCGGCGCAAACGCGGTAAAGGGCCTCGGCGCCTTCGACCCGAACTTGGTCCACCAGGCCGTGCTCGGCCAGGATTTGAAGATTGCGGTAGACGGTGGCCAGCCCCATCGGGTGGCCCGCCGCGCGGAGCTCGTGATGCAGCGCCTGGGCAGACCGGAACGCGCCAGCTTGGCGCAAGGCGTCCAGCACGGCGACGCGGGCCTTGGACGTGCGTCTGATGGCGGTCATTCTTGGGCGCTCCTCACTCTCTCCAGGACGGGCCGGGCGATTGCTGCCAGGGCGTAGACCACAATGGCCAACACGACGATTGTCGCACCTGGAGGCAAGTCGTACCAATACGACGCGACCAGGCCCCCCGCGCCGGTGGCCGCGCCGATCACGGCAGCTAGGCCCATGGTGCGCCAGAACGACCGCGCCCAGAGCTGCGTGATGGCGACGGGCACAATCATCAACGCGCTGACCAGGAGCAATCCCACTACCCGCATGGCGACCGTGACGGTCAGCGCGGCCAGCGCGGCGGTGACTATGTTCCACCAGGCGGTCGGCAGGCCGGAGGCCTTGGCGAAATCCTCGTCCGCGGCGACCGCGAACAGCGACCAACGCGCCGCCAGCCCCACCACCAGGATGACGGCGGCCAAGACGACGGCGGTCGCGACATCGCCGGTGGACAGGGTCGAAAGCGACCCGAAGAGGTAAGCCACCAGCGTCGCGGAGGTGCCGCCCGCCACCTTGATCAGGGCCGCGCCG
Organism: Bifidobacteriaceae bacterium; assembly: GCA_031281585.1. Classification (NCBI taxonomy): domain Bacteria; kingdom Bacillati; phylum Actinomycetota; class Actinomycetes; order Bifidobacteriales; family Bifidobacteriaceae; species Bifidobacteriaceae bacterium. The sequence continues at coordinate 22,071 of JAITFE010000067.1, forward strand.
CCGGCAATCCCGCCGTAAAACATGAGCGCCAGAGCCAGGTCGCCGGAGGTCCGGCCGGAGGCCCTGACCAGTTCGATCACAATGGCGCCAACCACGGCCGCGACCACGGCTCCGGGGACGGCCAGGGCGCCCGGCGCGAGATCCATGCCCGCCCCGATCAGCCAGCCCAGGGCGACCCCGGTCAGCGCCACATGGCCAATGCCGTCGCCCAACAGCGCCAGCCGACGCTGAACCAGATAGGTGCCCACCACCGGCGCGGCGCCGCCCACCAGCACCGCGACCAGCAGGGCGCGTTGCACCAGCGGGTCCGCAAGCATGTCGGCCCAGTACTCCAGGTAGCCGGTCACGGCCCAACCTTGAGTTCCGGGGTTCGGGACCGGCGCGGCCGGGGCTCCTCATGATGGTGGTGATGATCGGTCGGCAAGACCTCGCCAAGCGGGCCGTCCGCCACCACCCGGCCGTGGCTCAGGACAATCCCGCGCTGGAGGTAGCGCTCGAAGGGCCCCAAGTCGTGGAGCACCACCAGGCAGGTCAGGCCGGCGCGGGCCTCGAGCGCCGCCACCAGTTGCTCCGCTGAGGCCGAGTCGACTCCGGCCAGCGGTTCGTCCATGATCAAGAGCTCGGGATCCCTTACCAGGGCGCGGGCCAGGAGCACTCGGTGCCGCTGGCCGCCCGAGAGCTGGGCGACGGCCCGCTTGGTGGCGTTTGGCAGTCCCACCGCGTTCAGCGCGGCGGCGGCGCGGACCTTCGAGCCGCGAGGCGGCCAAGGTCGCCAACCCGTCAGCATCCCGGCCCGGACCACCTCCATTGGCGAGGTCGGAACGCCGGACCCGACCTGGGAGGACTGGGGCACATAGGCCAGCTTGCGCCAGGTCAGGGTGCGCCCCGGCGGCCTTCCGAGCACCTCGACTTGGCCGGCCGTGACGGGGATCAACCCGAGCAGCGCCTTGACCAGGGTCGACTTGCCGGAGCCGTTCGCGCCCAGAATGCCGACTCGCTCGCCTTCTTGGACGGTCAGGCTGATGTCGCTGAGGATGCGGTTGCCTCCCAGGTTGACGTCAGCGCCGATGGCTTTGGCGACGGCGGTCAAGGCGCGACCAGTCCCGATTGGAGGGCTCCTAGGTTTGATTGCATGACTTGAAGGTAGTCGCCGGCGCTGTCGTTTTCGAGCGGGCTCAGCACAGCCGTGGTCATGCCGAGCCGGTCGGCTAGGACCTCGGCGGTCTTCGGCGACGCCTGGTCTTCGAAGTAGATGGTCTTGACCTTGAGGCCTTCCAACTGTTTGGCGACCTCGGAAATGCGGGCGGGGCTCGGCTCCGCCTCCGGGTCAACCCCGGAGATCGAGATCGCGTCCAGCCCGTAGCGGTTGGCGAAGTAGTTGAAAGCGGCATGGGTGGTGACCAGCGTGGCGCCCGCGAAGCCCGTGAGGCCTTCGGCCAGCTCCTCGTCAAGCGCCTTGAGCTGGTCGGCTGTGGCGTTGGCGCGCTCCTCGTACCCCTGGGCGCCTTCCGGGTCGGCCTGGGCCAAGGCTTCGCCGATGGGGCCGGTCAGTTCCGCCATCAGGGTCGGGTCCAGCCAGAAATGCGGATCGCCGTCCAGGATTTGGACCACGTCCGCCGCGTCCAAGACCGCCTTGGGCGGGTTGGAGGTGATCGCCTCATCCACCGCTGCCTGGAAACCGCCCAGCGTGACCAGAAGGTCGGCCTGGCCAAGGGCCGAGACCTGGGACAGCTCAAGCTCCGAGTCATGCGGCTCCGCGCCCTTTGGCGTGAGGCTCCCAACGCTAATCTGGTCCCCGGCGATCTGCTGGGTCAGCCACTGCAACGGGTAGAAGGACGCCATCACCTTGGGGCCGCTGGCCGCCTGCTGACTGTCGTCATCCCCGGACCGGCCAGACCCGGCCGGCGCGCCGCAGGCGCTTACCAGCAGGGTCAGCCCGACGGCGGTCGCCAGGACCCTCGGAAGGGGCCTTCTTGGGGCGCGCCCGGAGCTGCGCGCGGGGATGCGGGCGGACGGCGGGGTCTGGCGTTTCAACGCGCGAAGGCGTTTAAGAGTCTCTAACACGCAAATGATTATCATTTTGTGGGGTGACGGAAGTCAAGTCGGGTGGCGGCGGGTCTCATTCTCTGGCGGTGCCAGACGGGCGAGATCGCCGGTTGGTCCGTCCAAACGCGAGCGAAAACGCGATCATGATCCGGCGGTCATCCCCGAGGGGCACGGCGGCCCTGGGCTAGGCTTGTGCGCCATGGCAGCACCTTCCTCCACAATCGATTCGGTTATCTCACTGGCCAAACGGCGGGGCTTCGTTTTCCCGTGCGGGGAAATCTACGGTGGGACCAGGTCGGCCTGGGATTACGGGCCGCTCGGGGTCGAATTGAAGGAGAACATCAAGCGGGCGTGGTGGCAGGCGATGGTGACCTCGCGGGACGACGTGGTGGGGCTTGATTCGTCGGTGATCCTGCCGCGCCAAGTCTGGGAGGCCTCCGGCCATGTGGCTGTCTTCACCGACCCGCTGATCGAATGCACAAACTGCCACAAGCGCTTCCGCGAGGACACGCTGCTGGAGGAGTTCGAGGAGCGCAAACACCACGCGCCTGAAGGCGGCCTGGCGGGACTGCCCTGCCCGAACTGCGGGGTCAAGGGCGCCTGGACGGAGCCAAAGCAGTTCTCGGGGCTACTCCGCACATTCCTGGGCCCCGTGGAGGATGAGAAGGGACTGCACTACCTGCGCCCCGAAACCGCACAGGGAATCTTCGTCAACTTCGCCAACGTGCAGGCGGCGTCCCGCAAGAAGCCGCCATTCGGGATTGGGCAGGTGGGGAAGTCGTTCCGCAACGAGATCACTCCGGGCAACTTCATTTTCCGCACGCGCGAGTTCGAGCAGATGGAAATGGAGTTCTTCGTGGTGCCGGGGACGGACGAGGAATGGCACCAATACTGGATTGACGAGCGGACCCGTTGGTACACGGACCTTGGCATCAAACCGGAGAACTTGCGCCATTACGAGCACCCGCAGGAGAAGTTGTCGCACTACTCCAAGCGCACCGTCGACATTGAGTACCGGTTCCATTTCCAGGGGTCCGAATGGGGCGAGCTCGAGGGGATCGCCAACCGAACCGACTTCGACCTGACCACGCATTCGCAGCACTCCGGCCAGGACCTGTCGGTGTTTGACCAGGCCAGTGGCGAGCGCTACGTGCCCTATGTGATCGAGCCGGCGGCGGGTCTGTCGCGTTCCGTCATGGCTTTCCTGGTGGACGCCTACGCGGTGGACGAGGCGCCCAACACCAAAGGCGGCGTGGACCAGCGCACGGTCTTGCGCCTGGACCCCCGGCTGGCGCCCGTCAAGGCCGCCGTGCTGCCGCTGTCCAGGGACGCCCGGCTCTCGCCGAAGGCCCGCGACCTGGCCGCCGAGTTGCGCAAGTACTGGAACATCGACTTTGACGACGCGGGCGCTATTGGCCGCCGCTACCGCCGGCAAGATGAGATCGGCACGCCGTTGTGCGTCACGATCGACTTCGATTCTTTGGACGATGACGCCGCCACCATCCGTCAGCGCGACTCCATGGCCCAGGAGCGGGTCGGCATAGGCCAAGTCAAGGAGCGCCTGGCGGGGCTGCTCGCGGGGGCATGACGAGGGATTCGGCTGTCGGCGGAGCGCTCGACTTCCCGCCACGAGTCCTGCGCCTGGGCCCCGTCAGGGCCCCGTTGCCGGTGATGCTCGCCCCAATGGCGGGCGTCACCAATCTGCCGTTCCGGTTGCTGTGCCGGGAGTTTGGCCGGGGCCTGTTCGTGACGGAGATGGTCACCAGTCGCGGTCTGGTTGGGGGCAACGCCGCGACGCGCCGACTGCTGCGCCACGACCCGTCGGAGCAGCCGCGTTCGGTGCAGCTTTACGGCGTGGAGCCGGGCACGGTCGCGGCGGCGGTGGCGCTGATCCGACGAGAAGACCTGGCGGACCACATCGACCTGAACTTCGGCTGCCCGGCCCCCAAGATCACCCGCCAGGGCGGGGGAGCGGCTCTGCCCTGGAAGCTGGAACTGTTCCGCCGGATCGTTGGCGGCGCGGTCGCCGCCGCCGGGCCACTCCCTGTCACGGTCAAGCTCAGGCTCGGCATTGACGAGTCCCACCTGACGTTTCTTGACGCCGGGCTGGCCGCCCAGGCCGAGGGCGCGGCCGGTCTCACCCTGCACGCGCGCACCGCCGCGCAACACTATTCCGGACGGGCGGACTGGTCGCAGATCGCACTGCTGAAGCGGGAGGTCGCAGCCATCCCCGTGTTGGGGAACGGGGACGTCTTCACAGCGGACGATGCCGTCGCGATGGTCCGCGAAACCAGTTGCGACGGGGTGGTGGTCGGCCGGGGCTGTTTGGGGCGTCCGTGGCTTTTCGCGGACCTCGAAGCCGCTTTGGATGGTCGGGCGGATCGCGTGCGGCCGTCGCTGGGGTTTGTGGCGGACGTGATCCGCCGCCACGCCGAGGGCCTAGTCGCCTTCTTCGGCTCGGAGTCGAAGGCGCTGGCCGACCTCAGGCGGCACATGAGCTGGTACTTGCGCGGCTATCCGGTGGGCGGCACGGAACGCGCCGCCGCGCACCAATTGTCCTCACTGGCCGACCTGGAGCGGCTCATCTCCGGGCTTGACCAGGCTTCACCGTATCCCGGTCCGGTCGCCGAGGCCCCGCGCGGGCGCGCGGGCGGACCAAAACACCCCCGCCTGCCGGACCGCTGGCTGGACTCGCGTGACGTGACCGCGGCCCACCGGGCCGCGCTGGCGGGAGCCGAACTCTCGGTGTCCGGCGGCTAGCGATGGACCGGCGCGGAAATAGGTACCGTCCCCGTTCTTAGGGGGCGCTGGAGATGGATTGGCGCAGGCCCCTGAGGAGGGATGGGAGCGCGACGGCGGTGATCAAGGCCATGCCGGCCACCATGACCCCGAGGGGGGCGAGCCAGACCACCGGGTCGAATCCCAAGGTGGCGGGCCATTTGGGGGCAGCGGCCACATTCGCCAGGCCTATTCCGGAGCTCAGGCCGACCACGGCCACGCCGGCCAAGGCGACCGCGGTCGCGGTGACGGCCAGAATGAACGCCTCGGTGAAGCCGGCCAGCAAGACCTGCCAGGTCGTCGCACCGGCCAGGCGCAGGACTTGGGCCTCGGCGGCGCGGCTGCGGGCGGTCACTATGACGGTCAGGACCGAGCCGGTCAGGGCGACCACGACCGGCACGCCGGCCAGCACAACGCCGGACACGTCACGGGCCTGGACCCAGCCGCGGCCGGCCGGGTCCAGGGCGCTCCGGGAGAAGTAGATCGACAACGTGGCGCCGGCCAGCAGGGCCCCGACCAGCACCAGGTTGAAGGACTCGAGCGAACGGCGGGCCTGGAAAGCGGCCCCGAGGCGGCCAAGCGACAGCGCCGGAAGGTGGTGGCGCGGCAGGAACACCGTCCAGGCGCGGATCAGGAGCGGGCAGTAGACGGGCGCGCTCAGCGAGAAGAAGACCGCGAGCAGGACGGTGGTGGCGCCAGCCAGGGTGGCGCCAATGTTGGCCGCTTCGACCGTGCCCAGGCGGAGCGAGTCAAGCCCGGGCAGGGTGGCCGTCAGACCGGCGGTGACGCAGGCGCCCACGCCGCAGATCGCGGCGAGCGCCACGCGCTTGCGCGAACGCACGCGGAGCGGCTGAAACGGCAGCGGCTTGATGGCCTCGATCGGCTCGACTGCACGCGCTTGGCTGGAGCCCTGGGTGGCGGCGATCAAGGCCAAGCCAAGCGTGATGACGAACGCGCCCAGAATCGCGTGCGCGTCCGTGTGGCCGCGCAGGTCGCCCCGGCCTGAACTGGCCCAGGCGATGAAGCGCATCGCCTGGGGGGCGGTGGCCCAGCCCAAGACGATCCCAACCACGGACGACACGGCCGCTATCCCGACCACTTGGTGGGAGAACTGGCTGGCTGCCCCGCTCGGCGTGAGGCCGACTATCGCGAGGCGCGCGACCCGCTGGCGTGTGCGCTGGGCCGCCTGGTAGACGGAGATGGCGGTCGCGCCGACTCCCGCGAGCAGGACCAGCGCCAAGAGGGTGGCGTCGTACTGATCCATCAGCCCGACCTCCTCGTCCGCCAGCGACTCGTTGAGCGAACGCATGGAGAAGGTGATGGTCAGCAGGGCAGCGGTCAACCCCAGCAGCGGGCCCGCCGCCAGCCAGAGCCGGATGTTGGTCAGCATCTCGCGGACCGCCAAGGGGATCATTCGTCGTCTCCGTAGGGGGTCTGGTCCAGCGCGGCCAGGATCTCCTCGGCGCTGGGGCGCTCCAAGGTCGCGCCGAGCGACCCGTCCACAATGGTGATGACCCGGTCGGCTTGGGAGGCGAGGTGGAGGTCGTGGGTGGCGAGCACCACCGCCGTCCCCGTGACGGACAGCTTCTGAAGCGAATGCAACACGATCCTCGAGTCGGCGGTGCTGAGGCGGCCGGTCGGCTCGTCGGCGAAAACGATTTTCGGGTGCTGGGTGAGCAAACGCGCTAGGGAGATTTTGGCGGCCTGCGGCGGGGTCAATTGTTCGGGCGACTTCTTGGCCAGGTCGGCCGCGCCCAATTCCTCCAGGGTCCGCAGCGACAATTCGCGGTTGGACCAGGCCGACCGCCCGGCCAGTTGGCCTGGCAGCTCCACGTTCTGGAGCGCCGTCAACGACGGCACCAGCGGCGGGTTGATCAGCAGCAGGCCCACGTTTTCACGCAGCATGCCGGCAATGGTGGACCGGGAGGCCCGCGCCAGGTTGGTTTCCAGCAAAACCACGTGCCCCTCGGTGACGGGCTCCAGTCCGGCCAGGCAGCGCAGCAGCGTTGACTTGCCGGAACCGGATGGGCCCACCAGGGCGAGCATTTCGCCCGCCCGCAAGGTCAAAGAGACGCCGGAGAAGACATGCAAAGGGTGCTTGGCGTCCTTCATCCAGAAGACTTTTGAAATCTTGTGGGCGCTGAGAACAGTCGGTCCGGGAGTGAGAGCGGCTTGGTCCACAGGCTTAAGGTTATCCGGCCTGATAGCGTGCCTGCATGGCAGGTTACGGTCCGCTCGACTCAGAACGTCTGATTGAGGAGACGGACAAGACCTCCAACCGCACCGAATTCGAGCGGGACAGGGCGCGTTTGCTGCATTCGGCGGCCCTGCGGCGGTTGGGTGCGAAAACCCAAGTCAGAACCCCATGGCGGCGCCTGGACCACCCGACTGGCGACGACTTCATCCGCACCCGGTTGACCCATTCGCTGGAGGTCGCCCAGGTGGGCCGCGAGCTGGGAAAAGCCCTGGGCTGCGACCCGGACGTGGTGGACACCGCCTGCCTGGCCCACGACTTGGGGCACCCGCCTTTTGGCCACAACGGCGAGCGCGCCCTGGCGGAGGTGGCGGAGGAGGCTGGCGGCTTCGAGGGCAACGCCCAGACGCTGCGGCTGCTGACAAGGTTGGAGGCGAAGGTTTACGCGGACGGGCGCTCGTGGGGCCTGAATCTGTCACGGGCGTCCCTGGACGCCTCGATCAAATACCCGTGGCGTCGCGGAGAGGGGCCGCCCGGCGCGGATCCCGCCAAGTTCGGCGTCTACGAACCGGAGATGGAGGTCTTCGAGTGGGTCAGGCGCGGGGCCGCGCCGGCGGCCAAGTGCGTGGAGGCCCAGGTGATGGATTTGGCGGACGACATCGCGTACTCGGTCCATGACGTGGAGGACGGGATAGTCGGCGGCTCGATCGCCCCGTTGGCCTTGGCCAGCGAGCCAGAGCGGCGGGCCGTCGCGGAACTGGCCGCCCGGCGCTACTGGGGCGGCTCGCCGGCGGAGTTGGAGGGCGCGGCCAACCGGCTGACGCGCCTGCCGTTCTGGCCGCGCCAATGGGACGGGTCCCGCCAGGCCTTGGCGGGTCTGAAGAACATGACGTCCGGGCTGATCGGGCGGTTCGTCGTGGCCGCCCAGACCGCCACGCGGCGGCTCTACGGGCCCGGACGGCTGACCCGGTACGCCGCCGAACTGGTGGTGCCACCGGAGACTGGCACTGAGATCGCGGTGTTGAAGGCGCTGGCCGCGTTGTTCGTCATGGAGCCCCGTCAGGGCGACCCGGTTTACGTGCACCAGCGCACCATCTTGAAAGAATTGTTCGGTTTTCTGATGGAGCGGGCCCCCGGTTCGCTGCAGCCGGAGTTCCAAGCCGACTTCGCGGAGGCCGCCGATCCCGCCGCCAGGACCCGCGTTGTCGTGGACCAGTTGGCGTCGTTGACCGATTCGTCCGCTTTGATTGAGCACCGGCGCTTTGCGGCCGGGAGCGAACTGTCCCCGCCGGCGTGGCCCGGTGACAGTGCCGTCTTCTAGACTTGGGCTCCGTGGCCGGGCGCATCACCAAAGCGGACGTTGAGGCCGTCAGGGCCGCCGCCCAGGTGGACCAGATAGTCGGCGAGAGGGTCAACCTCAAACGCGCCGGCGTGGGCTCGTTGAAGGGCCTGTGCCCGTTCCATGACGAGCGCACCGCCTCCTTCCACGTGCGCCCGCAGGTGGGCTTGTGGCATTGCTTCGGCTGCGGCGAGGGCGGCGACACGATCGCCTTCCTGATGAAGGCGGACGGCCTGAGCTTCACCGAGGCGATCGAATACTTGGCGGGGCGCTACGGCATCACCCTGCATTACGAGGAGACGGCCCCGGGTCGGGAACGCGACCCGTCGGAGCCGACCCGCGCCCGCCTTCTGGAGGCGAACCGCTTGGCCGCCGAGTATTACGCCGAGCGGCTGGGCACGCCGGAGGCCCGGCCCGCGCGGGACTTCTTGCGGTCCCGCAACTTTGACCGGGTGGTCGCGGACCGCTTCGGGGTCGGCTTCGCGCCTGGCGGCTGGGACAATCTGACTCGCCACCTGCGGGGACGCGGTTTCCAGGAGGCGGAATTGGCCGCGGCGGGCCTGACCTCGCCGGGCCGCCAGGGGCCGGTCGACCGGTTCCGGGAGCGGCTCGTCTGGCCGATCCGGGACTTGACCGGCGCCGTGGTGGGTTTTGGGGCCCGGCGGTTGTCCGATGCCGCCGAGTCGGCCAAGTATCTGAACACCCCGGAGACGCCGTTGTACCGCAAGTCGCAGCTTCTATACGGCGTTGACCTGGCCAAGAAGGCGATCGCGCGGCGCCGGCGCGTGGTGGTGGTCGAGGGGTACACAGACGTCATGGCGGCGCATCTGTCCGGGGTGGAGGAGGCGGTGGCGACCTGCGGGACCGCGTTCGGGAACGACCACATCAGGGTGGTCCGGCGCTTGCTGGGAGACGTCGGCTCGCCGGCGTCTGGCGTGCAGATGTCGGACGGGGCCTCGGTCGGCGGCAAAGTCGTGTTCACCTTCGACGGGGACGAGGCGGGCCAAAAGGCCGCCATGCGCGCGTTCGGCGAGGAGCAGCGGTTCTACGCGGGAACCTTCGTGGCGGTGGCGCCCCAGGGGCAGGACCCGTGCGAGTTGTGGGTCGGCCAGGGCGAACAAGCCGTGCGGGACCTAGTCGAGGGCGCCGAGCCGATGTTCCGCTGGGCGGTGCGCACGGCCCTGAAGTCAGTGGACCTGGAGACTGCGGAGGGCCGGGTGGCCGGGATGCGGATGGCGGCGCCCATGGTGGCGGGAATCCGGGACGACGCGCTCAGGCGCGACTACACCCGGCTGCTCGCGGGCTGGGTGGGCCAAGACGAGGCGCTGGTGCGGCGCGAGGTGGCTGGGGTGCGGTCCGGGGGAAGGGGGCGGACGGCATCGGCCAATGGCGGAGGCGGCCCGGGCGGACGGGGGGAGGGCTGGCGGGCGCCCGTCGACTCGGTGGGGCGGTCGGAGCACGACGCCCTGGCGGCCGTGCTGCAACTGCCCCGGCTGGTGCCGCCCCAATTTGACGACTTGGCGGGAGACGTTTTCCAGGTCCCCGAACTGCGGGCGGTGCATGACGCGATCCGGGCCGCGGGCGGGGTGGGGGCGGCCCAAGCCGAGGGCGCGGACCCGGCGGCGTGGATGGCGGAGGTTCGGGAACTGGCCGCGCCGCCGGTGGCCGGGGTGGTCGTGGCCCTCGCGGTGGAAGCGCTGCCGATCCGCGAGGGAGGCGAGGCCGACTACGTGGCGGGAGTGGTGAACGGGTTGCGGCAACTCGGGATCACGCGGCGCCTGGGGGAGTTGCGCTCCCGGCTGGGCCGACAGGACGCGGCGGGGGACGCGGCGGGAAGGGCCGCGACGCTGATGGAAATCAATGAGTTGATGCGCAGCCGCGACGAACTGCGGCCGGACTGAGGTCAGACCTCCTCGGGCGGGAACGCGCCGGGCTCCGGGGGCCGCTTGCCGTGCTGCTTCTCCCAACTCGACAGCTGCTGTTCCAGGGCTTTCATCAGCTCGAACACCTGCGCCGGGGGAATGCGGACGCGGGCGCCCACCACGGCGGTCAAGACCACCTGGCCGGATTCCCGCCGGGGCGGTTCCAACAGGGCCGCGAAGTCCAGCACGAACGCATCGTTGGTGTGCCAAGCGCGGACGAAGTCGGCGTAGACGCCGGTTTCCAGTTCGGTCGGAAGCTTGATCTGGATGCGCTGCTCAGTTGCCATTGGCAAATCCTATCGACCCGGCCCGCGCCGCCAGTCAACGACGGGCCGCGCGCCTCGGCGACGCGGGCGGGCGCGCGGGTAGGGTGGCGGGATGGTTTACGTGCACGTTGACAAGCCGCCGGGCCACCTGATCGCCGCCTTGGGTTTGCCGCGCGGCGCCAAGGTCCTGGCCGTCGCCGCCTTGCCCGATGCCGTCACCTGGCTGATCGCCGCCAACCTCGGTTTGGGCGTGGCCAGCACCGAGGCGCAGGAGTTCCACCCGTGGGATCAGATTGAGCGCGCGAAGATGCGACCCGCTGACGGCGTGCTAACGGTCACCTACTCCGACACCCGGCGGACCGTAGAGTACACGCTGCGTTCGAAGGACAAACGCTTCGCGTCGATTGTCAACGAACGGGTCAAGGCGTCGGTGGTGGAGGTTGAACACGTGCCCGTGGACGGCGGCCAGGTGATCGTGGCGCTGCGCCGCCGTCCCACCGACCAGTCCGTTTACCTCCAGGAACTGCCCGGTCCGGGCGTCGACCCGGCGGTCGCGGAGCCCTTGGTGCGGGCCGCGCGCGCCCGCCTGGGCGAAGCCGCCGGATTGCCGAGCGGCACCTGGTAAGCTGTAGCCCGCCCTTCCCGGCTAGCTCAATCGGCAGAGCATCTGACTGTTAATCAGAGGGTTACTGGTTCGAGTCCAGTGCCGGGAGCCACCCGCCCAGCGCGGGGCCAGTAGCTCAGCCGGTCAGAGCAGCGGACTCATAATCCGCCGGTCGCGGGTTCAAGCCCCGCCTGGCCCACCGTGGACAGGCGGTCCTCGTCTGGGGGGTGTCTCGGAGGCAGGTTGTGATTCCGGCGAGGACTATCCCGGCCCAGTAGTTGCGGGCATGTCTGTCGTAGCGGGTGGCCGGCCGCCGAGGGAGCCTTTGGCTTTGCGCCGGGCGATCTGGTCCGCCCTCTCCGGGATCGTCGCTCTGATCTTCTCGGTCCGAAGCGTCCGCCTGGTCGAGGGATGCGAGAACGCCTTGTCGGCGATCACCCGGCCGACTCGGCAGCCGGTCTGGCCCAGGACGTCGAACAGGCGGGGATTCTCGCCGGCCTGGCCGGGCGTGACGACCACCGAACGCAGATGCCCGTCGCCGTCGACCACGACGTGCGCCTTCGTGCTCCACCCGCCCCGCGAATGCCCAAGCGCGTGGCCTCCGGGCTCGGCGCCGGTCTCCTTGTAATTCGGGTCAGCCCCCTTTTCGCTCCCCGGCCGCGTGCTGATGCGCCCTCGCCACGCAACCCACCATGCCACGCCACAACGCCAACCCCTATGAGACACGCCCCAGACGGCTGGCCGCTAGCGCCAAACCGTAGTTGTCGCAGGCGGGCATAGTGATCGCCGCACGCCACAGGTCGATTTCTTGGGCACGGTCTGGCCGAGCGGACAGCCCGCGTGCCTCCAGCGCCATCAGCAAAGCGATTGACCCGCAGGTGACCAAAGTGGTTTGGCGGCAATAGCCGAGTTCCCGCGCAGGTCCCGGCGAGGCGCGGGCCACCGAATTGGGAGGATGGCTCGACCCGGTCCATGGTGAGCCTCGGATGACGGACCGGGGACCGGGTACTTGGTTATCGCGCCCAAGAACCGGCAGAACCTGGTCAAGGCGCGGCGCCGCCCTTGGGGCGGCCATGAACGCTGAGGGAAAGCGAGCGCTTTCACTTTGCCGCGTAAAGGCGGCGAGATGAAGCCCAGGCCGGCTTTACAAATGGGCATTTCCGCGTGGCGTCGCCCTATGTTGGCGGGGTGACTAATCGCCCGGCTCGGGATGACCCGGCAACTCTCCGGTTCGCTAGTGCGGCTGTCCACGCCGGTAACGCCGTCGATGAGGGAACTGGCGCGATCCGTTCGCCGCTCATAATGGCCAACTCCTATGCGCTGCCGGAAGATCCTTCAGCGCTGTCATGGTCGGCTGCCGACGGGCTGCTTTACACTCGCAACTCGGGGGCGAACCAACTTGGGTTGCAGCGCAAAGTCGCCGCCTTGGAGGGCGGCGAGGACGCCGTGGTGTTGGCCTCGGGCGTTGCGGCGTTGCACGCGGTCTTCTTCACTTTCCTGCGGACCGGCGATCATGTGGTGGTGGCGGATGTGACATATGAGGCCACGTGGCGGTTGTGGGCGGAGTTGTTGCCCCAGAAGTATCAGATTGACGTTGCGTTCGTGGACGCGGCCGATGAGGCGGCAATGGCCGGGGCGATTGGGCCGCGCACCAAGCTCGTCCATGTCGAGACGATTGGCAATCCCACCACCAAGGTCAGCGACATTGGCGCTGCGGTGCGCCTGGCGCACGCGGCGGGAGCGCTGGTCAGCGTTGATTCGACGTTCACGCCGCCGCCGTTGTACCGACCTTTGGACGACGGTGTCGATCTGGTGGTCCACTCATTGACCAAGTACATCAACGGACACGGCGACGCCATGGGCGGCGCGGTCGTCGGGCGGCGCGACTTGATCGAGCCGATCAAGGCCGACGCGATGGTGGACGCCGGTGGGGTGATCTCGCCTTTCAACGCTTGGCTGATCCAGCGGGGATCGGTCACGCTACCGCTACGTCTAGCTCAGCAGCAGGCATCAGCGGCACGTGTGGCGGCGTTCCTAGAAGCCGACCCGCGCGTCGCCTACGTTTACTATCCGGGTCTTGCATCGCATCCCCAGCACGAGTTGGCGACCCGCCAGTTCGGTGGGCGCGGCCACGGCGCCATGATCGCCTTCGCGCTCGACGGGGACCGTGACACCCAGAATCGGTTCGTCGCCAACCTTCGGCTTATCACATCAGCGGTGTCATTAGGCCACGACGAGTCGCTGATAGTCCACATCGGCGCAACCGGGCCACGCGTGACCGCCTACTTCGAGCCGATTCGCCGCTTCGGCCAACTCCGCCTGTCAATCGGCCTAGAAGACCCCGAAGACCTGACCGCCGACCTGGCCGCAGCCCTCGACCAAACCTTCGCCCCCGGCCGTTAGCGCGCGTCTGGGGCCTTGCCGGGCGGAACTACTCGGCTCGGCGCGTGGATGCCTGCCGGCCTGGGGGTCGATCTTGGCTTGGCGCCTGTGGGGACTGGGTGGTGGCGGACGGCGGTGTCATGACAGTGGCTGCGGTCTTTGACTGGCCAAATGACGGGCGCGACGCGCGGTTGGGGTATTCGAAGCTCGTGCCAGCCGCGCCGGCCGGGCAATGGTAAGAGTGCTGGCTCCGGGCTTGGCCGGTGGCGGTGGAGAACGACCAATTGCTCAAAGCGGTGGTGGGGCTCAGCGCACACATTGACGATCAACTCAGCGTTGGGCGGTTCGGTTTGCCGCCGGACGATTTGACAGCGGCTTCAGGGGCCTGGCACAGTTATCCCCAACGCGAACGATTATCATTCCTACCGGGGCGGCTTTCGTCCCCGCGACCGACGGGGCGAGGTGGACATGCGGTTGCTCAGACGTGGCGGCACCCGCCCGATGGCGCGCGCGGTCGCCCGCCGCTCAGACCCGGCAACCGGGTTCGCGGCCGGCGCGCACCTGCACGGCCGCAGCCACCTCGGGCGCGGCGGGGCGCCCCGGTGCGGCTGCGGGCCTGCCACCCCGGCAGGGGAAACCCGCCAAGACCCTTCGTGGGCTGTGCGCGCCGGCGCGCCCGTCCCGGCCCGCCAACGGCACGCCTACGTCAGAAGCCACTTCATCTACTCCGACCGAATGGCCCACACGTTCCGCTAGCCCAACACCCAGCCCGCGGCCAAGCCACGGGCGCCCGAATACCGCAGCGGAACGAACCAACGGCCGCCAGCCTGCTCGCAGCACCGCCACCATCACGGCGACGCCCTGTATCGGGGGCGAATCGCCACGCACCGTGCCACACGGCCACGGTCAATCCAAGAACTAGCAAGAAGGAAGAATCCAGAGAGCACCATGACCCCAACCCGACTGCGGCGAGACCGCACCTCGACCATCCGAACCACCTCGCTCCTTTCGATCTCGGCACTCGTCCTCGGAGGCATCTCCTTCCTTAGCAGCACACCGGCCATCGCCGACGAACCCGCTGCGGCGGTGGAGCGGGCGGTGGTGGATTCGGGTTGGGCGTTCCTGGATACGACGTTGGTCGATGGTGTGCCGACGCTTGGGCTGGTGCGCAGCGAGCACTCGACGACGACGAACGCGGCGGCGAACCCGGTTTCCTATGACCTGGACGAGGTCGTGGTGCGGATCGACGACTCGCACAAGACGGTGCTGCCGAGTGACGACACGCTGGCGGGGCAGAGCTGGCGGGAGTTCGGCCCAGCAGGCGCGGAGGTCTGGGAGACTTCGAGCACCACGGCGTTCAGCTCATCGTCCTTCCCCTCTAGCGACTTCCTGGTGGCCGGCTACAACGCACGAGGGATCCCGAAGTCCGCTTTGTCGTCGGGCAACGATCGGGTGACGATCGAGGTCGAGTCGTTCGCCGGGCCTGGCCGCTGGTATTCCGGCGCCGGCTCTGCGACCGTCAACACGATGTCGACCAGTCGCCTGGACAGCTTCACCGAAGGCGGAACGGTGTCGGTTCCGGCGGCGAATGCCGGTCGACACTACTGGGACTTCACCGCGGCCGGGGTCTACTGCATCAGTTTCACCGCGACCGTGACGCTCGCCAGCGCGACCGAGCCGGTGACCAGCCAGCCCGGAACCCTGCGCATCATCGTCGGCGAGGTCGAGAACTGGGAAACCGCCGCCTGCGGCAGCGGCGAGGAGGAGTACGTTCCGCCGGAGATCGATCTCATGGACCCGGCGAACAACTGGCTGCTTCCGAATGCGCACGCCGATGTCGCGGCCAAGCTCGAGAGCGACGGCTCGCTCGGTCTGCATCTTCGCAGCGGTCGTTGGTGGGAGTTCGCCAACACGATCGTATTCATGTCCGACGCGACCGAAGTCACAATTCCAGAGCCGACCGCGACCCGTGACTATACCTTCATCGCCCCAGCAGGGTCGACGGTCTGGCGACTGTCCAAGGCTCCGATCGACTATGCGACGTGGCTCGGGTTTTCGTCCGAGCACATCAGCGACGCCGACTTCGAGCGACTGCTGACCTGGCAACTCTATGGCGTGGCGGGAATCGACGGTGGCGCCGCGCCCGGCGAGTTCGTGCTCGGTGCTGAAGAGTCCCTTGTCGCGGCCGGCGGTAGTCCCATTTTCTCGACCAGGCAAGGCATGCCGCAGGCGCTCCAGATGATCCCGGCCGCCTGGGCGCACAGGCACGCCTCATGGGACTTCACCGCGCCGGGGGTCTACTGCCTCGACATGGGGATGAGCGGCCGCCTGCCGGATGGCACGCCGGTGAGCGACCGCCAGGTGATGACAGTCGTCGTCGGCGGCGACAGCCTCAATCCGAAGTCCATGCAGACCTGCATGCAGGCTGGCATCACCGCGACCGACACCCCGAGCGCCAACACCACGCTGGCCCTCGACACGGATGCCCCCATTGTGCTCCGACCCGAGAGCACGTCGCGAACCCTTACGACGATGCTGAGGCCGACCGTGAGCGACGGCACGCTGACGGTGGATCTCGTCGTCGAGGACCAGTTGAGCGGCGGAACCGCCTACGATCCGAACGATGTCGTGATCCCAGTCCGCGCGCCCGGAGATGCGGGTCAACAACTGGGGGGCTCACGCCCGTGGGACGGGTCTGCTGGTGATCGCTACTGGGCGCTCAACGGTGCCGTCGGTCGGGTTTCGCTCGGCTGGGATGCGACTAGGCTCCCGACGAGCGCCATTAGTGGCGACCTTGGCTGGACGATGACTGAGATCGCCGGCGGGGATCTCATCCTCAGCGACAACTACACGTCGGTGTCTCATCAGCCGGTCTTCAGCAGCCGTGCTGGATACGAATCGTATTCCTACCCGATCTGGCCGGAGACACGGGTTGAGGATCCTTCGTGGGTCTTCAAGTCAACCGGGGTGTATTGCGTCGCCTTCGAGTGGTCAGGCACTGCGGCCGGCGGCGCTTCGCTGGGGCCGGTGCAGAAGACGTTGACCTTCGCCGTGGGCGTCGATCCCGCCAAGATCATCCCGTGCTCGTGGGAGGGTGGCGGCGATCAGGGCGGCGGAGATGATGACGACCCCGACCCGGGCGAGGAGGTGCCGGACGATTGGTCGCAGCTCCCGCTGTCCGGGCGGCATGTGCTCGACGGCGGTCACGTCGACATTCGTTCCGTGTTGACTGCGAGCGAGCACACCGTGGCGGTGCATGACGACAACACCCAGCCTGCGACGCTGCGCGCGGTCGGCGAGGTGACATTCTCGGTGCCGCCGGCGGCCGAGCAGACGGTCCCCAGCGCCGAGTTTGCGTTCCTGGGAGCAGAAGGCGACTCTGTGTGGACTCTGCCGCAGACCGCGCAGGCGGGCCTGGTTTGGCCGGGCTGGAACCTGGAACTCGGTTCGGGCTCGACGGCGACCGGTGTGCGGTGGGTCTTGGACGAGGTCACCGGTCCGGGTGGGTTCGCGCTCTATCAAAGCCTCAGCTTCGGTGATGTCTCGGTGCTGCTCGACAGCGACGATCCAGAGAACAGCGCGTTCGAGGTCAGTCAGCACGGGCACGGGAACTGGGCGTTCACTGCCGAGGGGGTCTACTGCGTCGACCTGACGGTATCCCCGGTTCCTGCCGCCGATGGCCTGGACCGAGCGGTCACGCTGCTGTTCGGCGTCGGCGGCGTCGACCCGGAGCGGGTCACGCCGGAGCAGTGCGGTAAAACTCCCGCGCAGATCGTCGGGTCAGAGCCCACGCCGGACCCGGCTGTGCCGGCCACACCAGGCCAGCCAGGTATCACCACAGACGGCTCCACCGTGTCGGTGACCTGGACGGCGCCCGATGACGGCGGTTCCGCGATCACCGGCTACACGGTGGTGCTTGCCGGCGCGTTCGGGGTCCCGTTGGTGGTGGCGGCGGCCGCGGACGCGACGTCGGTTGTGTTCACTGAAGTGCCTGCCGGTTCTTGGACGGCGACGGTGGCGGCCGTGAACTCGGTTGGGTCCTCGGAGCCGTCGTCGGCGTCCAACGCGGTCACGGTCGCCTCGGCCCCAGAAGACCCAGCAGACCCGGACCCGGACCCTGGCCCTGAGCCGACCGTGCCGGCGGCGCCGGCGGCGCCTAGTGTGGTTGTGGACGGGGATGCGGTGACTGTTAGTTGGGTCGCTCCGGACGATGGGGGTTCCCCGTTGACCGGGTTCACTGTGAGCCTTCTGGGCGGAGGTAACCCGCTGGTGCGGGATGTGGGCGGGGATGCCACCTCGGCCCGGTTCGCCGGTGTTGATCCGGGCGCCTACCGTGCCACGGTGATCGCGGTCAACGCCGTCGGCGCGTCGGCGGCTTCCCCCGAATCAGCGCCGGTGACAATCGAACCCACCGCCTCAGAACCCGGTCCCGGCGAACCCGACCCAGGCGAAACAGACCCTGGTGACCCCGATCCCGGCGAACCCGACCCAGGCGAAACAGACCCTGGTGACCCTGGTCCCGGTGAGCCTGATCCCGGCGAGCCCGGTCCCGGTGACCTTGACCCCGGTGAGCCCGGTCCCGGCGAGCGCGATCCTGGCGACCCTGACCCTGGTGACCCTGACCCTGGTGACCCTGACCCTGGTGACCCTGATCCGGAGGTGGCTCCGGTGCCTGAGGGCGAGTTGACGGATGCGTCGCGCGGTGGGGTGGACGTGCCGGACGCGGCGGCGCCTGGTGCCCAGATTGTGGTCACGGTGCCCGGGCGCGCAGGCCAGCGGGTGCGGGTGTGGCTGCATTCGGCCCCGGTTCTGTTGGGCACGGTCACGTTGGACGCGGATGGCCGGGTGGTGGTGACCATCCCGGCTGGCACGCCGCTAGGCGACCACCGGGTCGTGGTGCAGGCGCTGGACGGCTCCCTGGTCGGGTGGGACGGCATCGTGATCCGCGCGGCCTCCCATCCGGCCGACCCGGACCCGGGCGACAAGGCGCTTCCCGTGACGGGCGCGGACGTGAGCTGGCCGCTGATCGGGGCGGTCGGGCTGTTGCTGCTCGGAGCGTTCGCGCGGATCAGGGCGCGCGAACACGGCGCCCGCCCGGCGAACGCCTGACAGACCGCGTCCGCCGGCCGCCGGGGCCCCCGTCGCGGCGCCCGGCGGACCCGGCGAGTCCGGGGCGCTCCGGCTGGGGCGCGCAACCGCAAACGCCGACCCTGAGCAGAGCGGCACTGCACAGACACGTGTGAATCGACGCGAGCGCGTTTGCGACGCCTCGGCCGCGCGGTCGAATGCCACCGGGCGCAAGGCGCCGTCACAAACGCCACCGCAGCCGTCTCCAACGCCTTGGACGCCGTCCTCGCGGCCAGCGACACCGGGATCACCGAGGACGCCTCTCGGGTTGAGAACGCCGCCAGCGACCTAGCCGCCGAACTGGCGGCCACCGCCCTGGGCCGGGCCGGGGGTCAGGCGGTCGGGTCGGTGACCGCGCCCAGGGAGAGCGGAACCCCCGTCTCCAAATCCACTATCCCGTAGACGAACGGGCGGTCAAACTCGACCGTGAACGGGTTGGCGGCCAAGTGGGCCGATTGAAGCATCGCGACCAGGGTGGCGGCGGCCGCTTCGGTGCCGGTCTCCTCCACCTTGATGACACCCTGGTGGAAAGCCTTGTCGACGTGCCCCGCGTTGGGCGCTATCCCGCTGAAGTCGGCGTTTTCGCCGAAGGCGTCGACCAGGCCCAACGACTGGAGAATCGGGATCAAGTCGACCGGGCCGCTGTCCGCCTCCCACTTCGGCAGCGTGATCGTCAACTCGGTGCTGGGCACGCTCTGGGCAAGCCACGCCCCCAACTGCGCGCCGTTCCAGTCCACTGAGCCAAGGCCGCCGCTTGGCATCACCGCGACCATCGCCAGGCTCGACGCGGCATAGGGAAGAACCGCGCCCAACGTGCCATCCGGCAGATTGATGTAGGCGGCCCCGTCCGTGGCCTCAAGCACCGCGTGCATCAACTGAGCCTGGACCACCTCGCCGGACGGCAAAGTGAAATCGCCCTCGGCCGTCAAGGGCTCGTCGAATGGCTGCGCCCAAGACGCCTTCAGATAGAGCGCGTTGACCAACGCGATGGTTGTCGCTGGGTCCAATTGGTCCACCAGCCTCGGGATCAGCTCGTTGGTCTTGTCGGAAACCCAAGCATTAATCAGGTCCACGGTGTCCGGGTCGGCGAACGACACGTCTTTGACCTCCGCGGCGTAGTTTTCACGGGCATTCGCCTCAAACGAAGGGTCCGCCGAAAGCCGATCAGGGTCGAACCAAAGCGAGTCGGCCACCGTAAGCAACGGGAGGACCGGTCCCCAATCGTCGCCCTCCCGTGTCCCGTTGTACCCGGACCAGGCCGCGATCAGTTCGGCCGCGCGGGCGTTCGCGCCCGCCCGGTCCATGCCGAGGACCTCGGCGAATTGGCGCTCGGTCTCGCCGCGCGCGCCTTCGCCCGTCATGGCCAGGGCGAAGAAAAAGGTTAACTCCTGGCAGGTGGTCAAAAGGTAACCGGCAAGCGTCCGCCAATCCGATCGCCTGGGGCCTGCCCATCCGATCCGCCGCGCCGCCCGGAACGCGCCACAGATCCGGCAGAAGACCCGGCCGTGCCCCGGACGCCGCGCAGATCTCTGGCGAAAGACCCGGCCGTGCCGTTTGGGTGCCCTCGGCGTCAACGATGACCGGGGCGAACGGTTCCGAACGCGGCGGTCAGGCCGACGGCGGGGCCAAGGTCGCCGCCCGCCGTTTCTTGGGCGGTCCCTGGCCGAGCCGTCGGCGTTCGCCGGTCAGCCAAGACCAGGCGGGCCCCGTCAAAGCGAAGATTGCGGGCATGGCGAGGTAGCGGTAGCGGGGCTGGACCTCAATGGCGAGGTGGACCAGGGCGTAGGCGGACACGAACAGGGCCAGGAAGACGGCCAGGCGGCTCCACCGGCGGTCGCGGTTCAGCGCGAACACGCCGGCGGCGGCCAGCAACACGGCTGGCAGGAACACGCCGCGCTCCAGGAGCACCGAGTAGTGCGCCACCGTGAACAGGTGCTTGTCCGGAATGGCGTAGTAGTCGGCCACGGTCTTGTAGCTGGGGCCGTACTGGGGCCAGAACTGGAAGGTCGAGGTGTCCTGCCGCGCCCACAGGAGGGAGGACTGGCGGTCGACAACATGGGGCCAGCTATCCGGGAGGCGGCGCAAGCTTTGCTTCAACAGTTCCCGTGCGATCTTCCGGGCCTCCGGATTGGGGGTGGGCGCGTAGGCGCCAATGGATCCGTAATCGCTGCCCTCCGGCGGCTGAAGGCCAAGGACGAACTTCCACTCCGGCAAGTTGTTGGCGCTTCCCTCCGGATTGATCCCGGACGCCTTGACCACCAGGTTGGCGCCGACCCCCACCAGCGCGTAGACCGCCAGGGCGGCGAGGGCCGCCGCGACCGATAAGCCCAGCGGGCGCCACGACTGCCCGGCGTGCCGCCGCATAACCGGCCACACCACCGAAGTGGCTGCAAGAGCCACGCACACCACGATCCCGGCGGGGCGGGCCAAGTTGCCCAATTCGAGCACCAAGCCGCCCAAGACCACCAGGGCCCAACCGGCCCACCTGCCTTTCCGCAGGCCCCTGCCGCTCCCGCCGCTCGCCGAACCGGCGGCGGGCGACCCGCCACGGGTGGTCCGCGACGTGATCCGGCCAACGCCGCACAACACCAGATACGCGCCGAGTATCAGGAGGAAGGCCGACAAATGGTCGTTGGTTAGGACGTTGGCCTCGAGATACGGCCCTGGGTAGGCCAAGTACAGGCAGCCGGCGAACAGGCCGGCCACGGCGGACCCGGTCAAGCGGCGCGCGAACAGGTAGACCAGGAAGTTGGTGCCCGCCATGGCCAGGGCACCCACAATCAGCAAGGGGATGATCGAGCCGCCGAACAGCTTCAGCATCACCGCCTCGTAAATGGCGAACGGCGTCTGATAGGCGAAGAAGTGCCAGTAGGCCAACTCGGTGAAGCTGTGGTCGCCCCGCAGGATCGCCTCCGCCGCCTGGTACATGGTCAAGAAGTCGGACCGCTGCTGGGTCTTCCAGCGCAGGGCGAAAACGGCCTTGACCGCGAAGAACATGAGGAAGATGGCGGCTGGCGCCACCCACTTGGGGAGGCGCCAGGAGCGCCAGACGGCCAGCGCCCGGCGTCCCGCGATCCGCCAGAGGCCCGCCGCCGCCAGGCATGCCGCCCCGGCGCCCAACCACCACAGCCCGAAGTCCGCCCGCGATCCGCGTAGGACGGCCACGGCCGCGATCGCCGCCAGGACGGCGAACGATCCGGCGGCCACGAGCCAACGCGTCAGCCACCCCAGTTTGGTCTCCGCTGGCCGGGTCGGGCTCATGCCTTACCACTCCTGTTCCTGTCGCAATTCACAAGCGCCCTGCCAGACGGGCGGGCGTGCGGGCGCATGGCCCCCCAACACCCTAACGTCACGCGCCGCCCGTCTGGTCGTCGCCGTCCGGGCGCGAGGCGCGACTTGGGGTGGCGCCCGAAGGCGCCGGCGCCAATGGTTTGGGCCGTGTGGTCTTGGTGGGCCGCGCGGGGGGTCCAACCTGTGAGAGGAGGATTCCGGCCATCATCAGGCAGGCGCCCAGGTAGCCGCGCGGCCCCATGTTCTCATGGAGGATCAGCGCTCCGCCCAGCGCCCCGAAGACGGCCTCCAACGACATGATCAGGGCGGCGGGCGTGGGCGCGGCATCGCGTTGCGCCAGGACCTGGAAGGTGTAGGCCAACCCGACTGAAATCAGACCCCCGTAAAGCACGGGGATGAGCGCCAGGTCCAGACCCGCGAACGGCCTGGGGTCCAAAACCAGGGCCAGGAGGGCCGAAGTCAAAGCGCAAAAGCCGAATTGCGAACAGGCGAAGCGGAGGGCCGGCAGCCGGCCGGCGTAACGGTCCACCGCGAGGATCTGGACTGCGAAGCAAACCGCCGAGAGCATTGCCAGGCCGTCGCCCCGCGCAAAGCTGAAGGTGTCGGTGATCGCCACGAAATACAGCCCGACCAGCGCCAGCACAATCCCGGCGACGGTCAGCCAGCGGATCCGCATGCCGATGAACACTCCGAAGACCGGGACCAGCACCAGGTACAAGCCGGTGACGAACGCGGCGTTGCCGGCGGTGGTGTCCGGCATGGCGGCCTGTTGGAGTCCCGCCGCCGCCGTCAGCAGGGCGCCGCAGGCCAGGCCGGGCAAGATCACCGGCCGGGTCAGGCGCCGCCGCCGCTCCCGGTCGAAGCGCCGCCGCCGGTCGAGCGCCATCACCACGCCGCCAATCATGGCCGCCCCGAGCGCGAAGCGGACGGCGTTGAAGGTGAACGGGCCAACGTGGTCCGACCCTTCCTTTTGGGCGGTGAAGGCCAGCCCCCACAGCATCGCTGCCACCACCAGCATCAAGTTGGCTCGGATCAGGCGGCGGTTAGGCGGCAAGGCTCGGCTTTCTCGGCTGACGGGTGGATGGTGCACGGTCCCGTCGCCGCCTCCCCGCCCACCTCCGGTCGTTGAAGACAGGCGTTGGCCGGCCGCTGGCGGCATTGGGTCAACACAGGGTACTCCGAACGGGCCCATCCCCGCCGCGCGGGCGTCCAGCGTGCGCTGGCCACGAGAGCGCAAGGCCCCAAAGTCGCCAACCGCGGGCTTCCGCCGGTGGAACAATGGCGGACGTGACTGCCCCGCCCACCTGGCCCGACGCACGGGCTGACCACCGCGCACCACGGCCAGTGACTCTGGCGGCCGGGTCCTTCGAGTCGCCCATCGGCCGCTTGGGACTTTTCGCCACCGAGGCGGGGTTGGCGAAGGTGGCCTTCGAGGCGGAGGAGGCCGACCAGACGGCACGGATGGTGGCGGAACAATTGGGCGCAACGCCGGTCGACCAGCCGGAGCGGCTCGACCCGGTGAAACGGCAGCTTGAGCAGTACTTCGACCGGGGTCGTCGCATCTTCGACCTAAAGCTCGACCTGAGCTTGATCCACGGCTTCACCTTGGCGGTGATCAAACGGCTGAACATACTGCCGTACGGTCGAACCATCTCCTACGGCGACATCGCGAAGGCGGTTGGCCAACCCGACGCGGCTCGGGCCGTGGGCCGGGCCTGTTCGGCCAATCCCGTGCCGGTCGTGGTCCCCTGCCACCGGGTGGTCCGGGGCGACGGGGCCGTGGGCGGCTTCGGCGGTGGGATCGAAATCAAGAAGGCGCTGCTCCACCTGGAAGGGGTCAAACTGCAGTGAGCGAACTCGGCTGGGGAATCATGGCGACCGGCGGGATCGCCCGGCAATTCGCCAAAGACCTGAAACTGGACGGACACCGGCTGGCGGCCGTCGGATCACGGGACGTCCGCAAGGCCCAAGCGTTCGCCGACCAGTTCGGGGCCGAACGCGCCCACGGCTCCTACGAGGATTTGGCGGCGGACCCGGCGGTCGACATCGTGTACGTGGCCACCCCCCACACCCACCACCTGACCGGCGCGCTGACGGCCATCGAAGCGGGCAAACACGTGCTGGTGGAGAAGCCGCTGACGGTCAACGCCGCCGAAGCGCGCGCCCTGGCCAAGGCGGCCCAGCAGGCCGGCGTCACCGCCATGGAGGCCATGTGGACGCGCTTCCTGCCCCACATGATCCGGTTGCGGGAACTGATCGCCGAAGGCGTGCTGGGCGAACTGGAAGGCCTGGTGGCGGACCACACGCAGGCTTTGCCTGACGACCCGCGTCACCGCCTCAACGATCCGGCCCTGGGCGGCGGAGCGCTGCTTGACCTGGGTGTATACCCCATCTCCTTCGCGTTCGACTTGTTGGGCCGCCCGAGCGGGATCGATGTGAAGTCATCCAGCCTGGGTCCCACAGGCGTTGACAAATCAGTGGCCGCCGAGTTCGCCTACCCCAGCGGCGCGCGGGCGCTGTGGGTGACCGGATCCGACAACCGCGGCCCAAACGTGGCGGTGGTGCTCGGCTCGCGCGCCCAGGCCAAACTGGACGCAGTCTGGTACACGCCCACCCAGATGCGGATCTCCACACCGGACGGGAAAGTGGTCGGCGCTTTCGAAGGTGCCACTCCGGGCCGCGGCATGCAGTTCCAAGCCCGCGAACTGGAGCGCCTGGTCGAAGAGGGCAAGCCGACCAGCGACCTGATGCCGCTGACGCAGTCGATCGCCATCATGGAGGTAATGGACCAGATCAGGGCTCAGATCGGGGTGCGCTACGCCGCCGATTCGGCGTGAGCCGCCAGCTGCCGGAACAACAAGTGGGCGTTGAAGTGCGGCAAACGGCCCCCTGCCGGACATGACCATGGCAGGGGAACGAACCGAACCGTCCTTCCACGAACGGAGCACTTGTGACACAGCCCGGCCCCGCCGCCGGCCACGGCCTGGTGGAGCAGTTGTTCGCGGAGCACGCGTCCACCGTGTACCGGTATTGCCGCCTCAGGTTGGAGAAAGACGACGCGCACGATGCCGTCAGCGAGGTTTTCGTGGTCGCTTTGCGCCGCTGGGATCAGATTCCCGAGGCGCGGGTCGCGTGGTTGCTGGGGGTGGCCCGCCGGGTGGTGGCGAACATGCTCCGCAGTCGTCGGCGCTCCATCGCGCTGGCGCTGAAACTCGGCTTTGACCGGGGCGACCGGGTGCCGGATGTGGCCGAGTCGGTGGTGGCGTCCGACGCCGCCTACAGGGCTCTGGCCCGCCTCAGGGCGCCCGACCGCGAGGTCTTGCTCTTGGCTTTGTCCGGGCCGCTGACCCACATGACTCGGGAACCTATTCGGCGGAAGGCGGCGAGGCACTGGGTCAGAGCCCCGACGGATCCGCTGGCACAAGCCCTGGGACCGTGTTGGAAGAATACGAGCTGAGCGCCGAAGAGGTCCTCGACTACATGCGCTCCGGGGGGACCTGGCCTCCGCCAGTGGAGCCAAAATGAGCGGCGCTACTCGGAGGCCGTGACCGGGCGGCTGCCCGGAGCCTCGGCCCGCTCCCTTGTCAGACCCCGGAGTAGCGTTTTCGGACCGCCTCGCCGGTGGTGCCAAGGGCCAGGCCGATCTTGTGCCACGACAAGCCGGCCGCGCGCGCCGAGCCAACCGCCTGACGCATCACCGACTCGCCCCGCTGGACGTAGAGTTGGCGAGCCGCGGCCGCCTGAGTCAGGCGCAGGTCCGGCGGGAGGTCGTCGCCAGGCTCGTAAACCGTGGCGGTTGCGGGGTCGAATTCCTCGAACCGCCGCGCCAAGGAGGCTTGCTCTTCAGGCGTGAGGATCGTCATGGTCTGGCTCGGCTCCTTCTTTGGTTGGCTGGCAGGAACTTCTTTCTGGCCGGTCGCATCGCGTGGGCTATGGCGCGCGTGCCGTCGCGCAACGAGACCACGCCGACCTCCATGAGCCGTCCGGCCGAGTCCGGTCCCACGAACATGGTCATGCCGTCGTCCTGTTTGTACGTCCGAACGGCAAGGGCCACCGCGTGGAGGAGATCAGGGTCTGCGTATCCGCGTTTGCGGGCGCTCTCCAAAATGAGCAGCGCCCCGACCACTCTCACAACGATAGCTTGGCAACGGAGCCTTGGCAACGGGGCCTTGGCAACCTGTGGTAGCAGCGCTACTCGGTGACTAAGGCGTAGGCCGTGACCCGGCGGACGCCGGCGGCCAGGCCGAGGGCCACGGCCAAGGCGAAGGCCGCCAGCGCGGCGGCGAGCACGGCCACGGCGGCGGCCGGGGCCGCCATGTCGAGCGAGTAGATGCCGAGCGACCGAAACAGGGCTCCCATCAGGGCGGGGAAGAGGGCCCAGCCGGCGGCGCAGCCCAGCGCCGTTCCGATGGCGGCCGCCGGCCAGTAGGTCGCGGCCACCTGACGGGCCAACTGCCCGGTGGTGAACCCCAAAGCGCGTTGGACGCCGAAGGCGGTCCGCTGCCGGCGGATGGCCGTCCCTAGCACGCCGACCAACACCAGCGCCGTGACGGCCGCGGCGACGGCCGCCATCACCCCCGCCACGCCGGCCATGATGGCGCCGTAGGCCTGCAACTGAGCCTGCCCCTGCTCGCGCAGATTCAACGCGCCCAGCAGTGGCGGCCCCACCAAGTCGCCGTCCGCGAGCCGCGCCGCGAAGTCCGCCGCCTCAGCCGGGTCCCGCAGGTAGACGCCGATCTGGGTCCAGGGGCGGCCGGGCCAGATTCGCTCCAGTCCGGCTGTTGTCGCCGCCGTGACCAAGCCCGATTCGTTCATCGTTTGGATCAACCCCGTGACCAGGTAGGAGGCTTCGGTCCCCGCCGCGGCGAGCCGGACCTCGTCGCCCACGGCCAAGTCGAGGAGTTCGGCGTGCCTGGCGCTGACCGCCACCTCGTTCGGGTGGGCCGGGAACCGGCCCTTGAACACAAGCGTGCCCTCAAACTTCGCGAAATCGCCGGTGACCAGCCCAAACGTGAGGTCGCCGTTGAGGCGCAGGCGGACGGTGTTGGAGTATTCGGCGGCTTTGCGGACCTGGGGCAGGCCCTCCAGTTCCGCCAGCGCGCGCGGCGCGTCGAGCGGGTCGGCGACCTCCGCGATCACGTCGGGGACCTCCCCTCCGACGATCCGGTAGAAGCTGTCCTGCTCCACGCCGATGCCGTTGTAGGCGGCCAGGGCGGCCGTCGCCATGAAAGCAGCGGGCGCCACCACCAGGGCTATGGTGGCCGATTGCGCCGGGGAGCGGACCACGGCTTTGAGCGCGAGGGCGAAGGGCAGGCGCGCCCGGACGCGCGCCAGCGGCAACCGGTCGCGCTTGAAGTCGTGGACCTCCAGACCGAACCGCAACGCGGTGAGCGGCGGCAGCGAGCGCAGCCGCCAGCAAGCCCAGCCCGCCACCGCCGCGGCGACGCCGACGATGCCGCCCGCGCAGGTTCCCCCCGCCGCCCAGTCGAAGCCGGGCCGCCAGGTCAGCGCCGACTGCGCGCTGAGGGCGTCCGCCAACGCGGGCAGGGCGGCGTGCCCCAGCAGGGTCCCGGCCACCGCGCCCACCGACGCGATCAGCCCGACCTGTAAAACCAGCCCCGCCGCGAGTTGGCCCGACGTGTACCCCAGCGCTTTGAGCGTGCCGATGTCCGCCATGGAGTCCTCGATTTGGGCGCGCACCCGAAAACGGATCATGATCAGCGCCACCACGCCCACAATCGCGGCGAAGGCCATGGCGATGGTCGCCAAGATGCTCGCCATGAAGACTCTGCCCTGGCGCATCACCTCCCAGTCCGTGACCCGAAGGACGGCCTGGCCGGCGGCGACCGCGTCCATGGCGGCCGGGTTGTCCTCGAGCGCTTGCGAGGAGTAGTCGGTGGCGATCCGGACGGCATCGGCCTTGTCGGCGAACTGCGCCGTTACCAGTGTGGCGCGCGCGTCCGGAAACTGTTCGGCCAACCCGGCGAACGTGTCGGGCGAGACGACCAGGCGGTACCACTGGTTGAGGAGGGAACCGAACATGGCCTCGTCGGCGAACCCGGCCACGGTCAACTCGATCACATCCTCGCCCCTGGTCAAGGTGATCGGGTCGCCCACCGCGTAGCCGCCGGCCACCTCGAAGAGGTAGGGGAGGTAGACGCCGCCGGCGCGGAGGTCTTGGGCGCCGGGCCGCATGTCCACCAAGTCCATGGACCGGTCTTGGGTGGCGGAGACGATCATCACGACCATGGTCAACTCGCCGTCGCCGAACCGGGTCTTGGCTCCGGCGGCGAACACCGGCTCCGTCTCCACGGCCGTGGCGTCGGGGCGGTCGGCCAACTGGTCGCGGTGGGCGGGGGAGTAGACGGAATCAGACTCCATGATCACCACGTGCGGCACGTTGGCTTGGGCCGCCGCCTGGTCGTAGGAGGCGGGGTAGCGGAGCCCCACCACCAGCCCGATGGTCGCCACGGCGGCGGCCAGCGCCACGAAGGCGAGCAGGACGGCCGCCTGGCCGCGCTTGCGGCGCAGGTCGGCGCGGGCCAGCAGCCAAGCGCGCCGCATGGTCACCACCCCTGGTCGATCAGGAAGGAGCGCAGGGCCTGGGCGCGCGCCGCGTCCGGGCCCGAACCGGGGCGGTGGCCCGAACCGCGGGCGTCGGCGGGGCCGGCCGCCACCGTTTCCGCCCCGCCAGGCCCACGTGCTGCGTTGGCACCCCCGTGGCCCTCGCCAGCCGGGGCGTTTGCGCCGCCGCTTATCGCGCGCAGGTCCAACTCACCCGCGATTTGCCCGTCGCTCAGATACAACACGCGGTCGCCGCGGCGGGCGGACTTCAGGTCGTGGGTCACCAGGACCACGCTCTGGCCGCCCTGGTTGGCGGCCGTCAGGGCGTCCAGCACGGCCGTGCCGGACGTCTGGTCGAGGGCGCCGGTCGGCTCGTCCGCGAAGAGCGCCGCCGGGGAGTTGACCAGCGCGCGGACCACGGCGGCGCGCTGGGCTTCGCCGCCGGAGGTTTGGGCGGGGAGCTTGCGCCAGGTCGCCTGGTCAATGCCGACCTGCGCGAACAACTCCT
The DNA here is from genome assembly GCA_031281585.1 of Bifidobacteriaceae bacterium. Taxonomy (NCBI): domain Bacteria; kingdom Bacillati; phylum Actinomycetota; class Actinomycetes; order Bifidobacteriales; family Bifidobacteriaceae; species Bifidobacteriaceae bacterium. The sequence goes on from JAITFE010000067.1 coordinate 51,092, forward strand.
CGGCGCGCCGCGCCACCGCCGCCCGGTCCTTTGACACGAGCAACCCGGCGGCCATCGCGTTGTCGAACAGGGAGAGCGTCTCCAACAGATGGATCTGCTGAAACACGAACCCGCAGGCGCGCCGGCGGAACCGGGCCAGCGCGCTCTGCGAGAGCCCGGCCAGCGAGCGGCCCTGGAAGCGCACGTCCCCAAGCGTGGGAGTGTCCATGCCGGACAGCGCGTACAACAGCGTGGATTTGCCCGCGCCGGACGCGCCCATGATGACGGTGAAGTCGCCTTGGCGGATCGTCAGGTCCAGGTTTCGCAGAACGTGCTGCTGCACGCCTTCGCGGGAGAACGTCTTGGAGAGCTTCTCGGTCTCGATCAGGGCTGGGGTGGCCATGCCCTCCATCCTGCCGCCGCAATCCTTACGCCGTCCCGGCGCGGCGGCCGCAGCGCCTTACGGAATCCTTACGCGAAACCGACTGCGGGCGGACGGCGTCGGCTGTCAGACGGGGGTTGGGCGCAAGGCCACCGCGAAGCCGCCTGCGGCGCGGACGGCATCGGCGGTCAGGCGGGTGCCGGGCGCGGCGTCGCCGTGAAACCGGTTGCGCGGCGGACGGCATCGGCGGTCAAGCGGAGGTTGGGCGCAAGGCCATCGCGATACCGACTGTGGGGCGACGGCATCGGCTGTCAGGCGAGGGCCAGGCGCAACGTCACCGCGAAACCGCTGCCTTCGGCGTTTTCGCAGGTCAGGTGTCCGCCCATGCGGGTCATCAGGTGATCGGCCAGGTACAGGCCCAAGCCCGCCCCGGTCTTCCCGGCACCCGCCCGTCCCCGGTAGAACTTGCGGGTCAGGAGCGAGAGCTCCTCCGGGTCCGCGCCGGGGCCGCCGTCCGCCAGGGTCAGGACCAGCCAGCCCGCCTCGATGCGCGCCGCCGGCCGGATGGGCGGCGCCCCGTACTTGTACGAGTTCGCGACAATGTTCCCCAGCGTTTGCGCCAGGCGCAGCGGGTCCGCTTTGACCAGGCAGTCCGGGAGCGCGGCGCCGTCCAGCCAACCCAGGTGGTCGGCCTCGGTCAGCATTTCGGCGACCTCCCGGGAGCCGATCTCGCGGGGGTTGACGGGCAAGACCTCTAGGTCCTGGAGGGCGCCGTCCAGCAGATTCGACGCGAGGGCGTCTATCTGGTCCGCCTTCGCGCCGATCACAGCCAGCCGCTTGGCCGCCTGTTCGTCACTGGTCTGGGCGGCCATGAGCTCCGCCACCGCTTTGATGGACGCGACCGGCGTCTTCATGTCGTGACCCAGGGAGGCCACCAGTTCCTTGCGGGCCCGGTCCTGGGCGCGTTCCCGCTCGCGGGCGTCGCTCAGCTCTCCGCGCATCAGGTCGAACGCCTCCGTGAACGCGCCGAAGGCGTTCGCCTTGTCCATCCTGAGCGGCGCGTCCAAGTCCCCGGCGGCCACCTGGCGGGCGAACGCCCGCATCTCGCGGAAGGGGCGCAACATGGTCCGGTGCGCTCGCCAAAGGAGGGCCAGGGCGGCGATCTCCAGGGCCGCCGCCAAGGCGACGAACGTCCACCGGAGGGCTTTGGCCTGGGCGGCCAGGGCGGCATCGTCGGCGGTGGCGAACAAAACCTGGCCCGCCAAGCGGTCGCCGTCCAGCAGGTTGAGCACCGTGCCCCGGCGGTTGATAGCGGCGGCGACGGTGCCGGGGGCGTCGGGGCCGGTGGCGTCGAGCAAGCGGCCATCAGGGCCGACCACCGCGTACGGGGGAGTGCCCGGCGGGTTCGGCAACTCGTATCCAGCGGTACCCACGCGGCTGATCTCCCGTGTCAACTGGGCCGCGACGTCGTTGAGCGCGGGCAGGTCGGGGGTGGGGGGCTGGGGCGGCTTGATGAGCGCCCAGGCCAGCGCGGTCAACGCGGCCACGGCCGCAGTCAACGCGACGGCGAGGCGGCGGGCGGTCATGCGGCGGCGCGGTCCGGGTCGAGCGCGTAGCCGACCCCCCAGGCGGTGGAGATCAGTTGGTCGTGGCCGGGGGCGGCGGCCGCCAGCTTGGCGCGCAGGCGGCGGATGTGGACGTTGAGGGCGCCCTCGCCAACCTGGGTGTGGCCCCACGCGGCCACGAAGAGCTCGCGTTTGGGCACCACCTGGCCGGGCGCGCGGGCCAGGCGCGCGAGCAGGGCGTACTCGATCGCGGTGAGGGCGATGGGGCCGGCCGGGCCGAACGCCCGCTCCAGGTCGAATCGGAGTTGGATTTGGCCGCACCGGAACTCTTGCGACGCGTGGGCGTGGGCGGGGTCTGCGTGGGTCCGGTCTGCGTTGGCGAGGTCTGCGTTGGCGAACTCCATGGGGGAGAGGTCTGCGTTGGCGAACTCCATGGGGGAGAGGTCGGTGGGGGCGAGGTCTGGGCCGACGAGGTCTCCGGCCTGGCGGGCCGCTGGCCCCGCCGCGGGTGCCGCGCTCTGGCGGCTTCGGCGCAGCACCGCCTGGACCTTGGCGTGCAGGACCGCCAGGGAATAGGGCTTGGCGATGTAGTCGTCCCCGCCCACGCCGAGGCCCAACAGGATGTCGTCATCGCCGCCGCGGGCGGAGATGAACAGGATGGGGATGTCGGTCTCGCGGCGCAGCCGCCGGCACAGCGCGAACCCCGACTCGCCCTCCAAATTGATGTCCAGCAGGATCACGCCGACGTCGTTGTTGGCCAAGAGGGTCAGGGCGCCCGCCGAGTCCGGCGCCCAAGCGGCCGGGGTTCCCAACATGGTGAAGTACTCGACGGTGGCCTGCGAAAGCGCGGCCTCGTCGTCAATGATCAGGCAGTCAACGCGCTGGCGGCGGCTCATAGGCGGTGTTCCGGACGCGACATGGCGGGCGGGCACGGTTCGCGCGCGGCGCTCGTCGCGGGCGACCCCCGACCGACGCGCGAGACGCGGGCGTAGATCGTGGATTCCATCGGCTCAGACACGCGCCACCGCCTAACTTGGGAGTCGGGTAGTCCCAGACTAGCGCCGCCGAAAGCGAGTGTAGGTTCTCATCTGAAGCGGGACGGCGAATGTAGGTTCCTGTCTGGTCTGAACCGGCGAGTGTAGGGTTCCGTCTGGCTTAGCCGCCCGAGTGTACGATCCGATCTGCGCGGCCTGCCCGAGCGTAGGATCCCATCTACTCCAAAGTGGACCGCGAGCCTCTGAACAGGCGCTACGCAAATGAGACCAAGACAGGAATCTACATTCGACTCCTTGCGCCAGATGGAATCCGACAGTCGACGGCGAAGACCAGACAAGAACCTACGCTCGGCTCCAAAAAGGCTCCAAAAGGCGCACAAAGGGCGACATTCGAGGCCGAGCGCACCGCTGGGTCAACCCTTTCGTCTGGGCGGGCGTGAGGCCGCCAAGAAGCGACACCAGGTAGTGGTCGGCGATGAGCGCTTCGAGCACGTCCCCGAAGCGGGGATCGTCGCCGCACCGTTCCCGAATGGCTTTCACGGTGAGGCTCGCGGGTGCCGTCGCCGTGGTCGAGGATCTTGAAGGCCAGGTCCTTGTCGTCGGCGTAGTAAGGATCGATTCGGGTGACGAACTCGGTCACCGCGTGGCTCTGGTCGCGGTCGTCAACGAAAGCGTCAAAGGTGTGACCGACCTCTTGCGCCGTGATGCGGTCGCGGCCCACGAAGTTGGCCGGGTCGAGTTCGGATCCGGGGTTGGGCTTGATGGGCCGCAGGCCGTCCATGGCTGCCTCCTGGCGCATGCCGATGCGAGGGCGAGATTTATACTCGCCAGTTCGAGTACAAATAGACTCGAAATGGCGAGTATAACCAGCGATCCGATGAACGCCCTGGTCAAGTGGGTATAGGGACGCCTCCGCCGTCTAATCGCCAGGCATCAGTTCCCTGATCGTCTCGCGCTCCCCGAAGGTGTAGACCGCGAACAGCCGGCTCTCTGTCCAGCGGTACCAGACCGAGTCCGCTCCGGCCAGGGCCGGGCTGGTGTCGATCGACCAGAGTTCCTCCAGGCCGTCAAGGGCGTAGGCGGTCAGTTCACGGCGGTCGCCGTCCCAGGGCTGGAGGTAGACGGTGGCGGATCCGGCGCCGACAAAGCTGAAGCTTGGGGGAAGGGTCATGCGGGCCAGTTCCCGTCCTGAGCGCAGCTTGCGTGTCGTCATGTGCTGGCCGCGCAGGATCAGGGCGGCGTCCCCGCGAACCGCGCCGATTCTGCCGGCGCCCGTCCACAGGGCGGTGCCCGTCGCCAGGTCGCGGGCCCACAGCAGGCCGGATCGCTCCCGCACTGTGGGTCCCACCAGGAGGGTGCGTCCGCGGGTCTCAAGCGCTAGGTCCCCCTGCGCGCTGGCCGCCGCGGATTCCCACAACGGAGCGCCGGTCGCCGGATCGACCAGCATGACGGGGCCGTCCTCGCCCACTCGGCGCAGGACCAGATCCCCAGGCCCGTGGACTAGGGAGAAAGTGACTCCGGGGTTGAACGGGCCGACGCGCAGTTCGGTGGGTTGGCCGGTGTCCACGTCGACGACTTGGTCGTTCGGCGCGGTCCAATAGGTGCCCGTCCACGAGTTGTGGGTTCTGGTCGACAGCGAGTCGGAATAGGCGTGGGCCCGCCACAGCGGACGGCCGAGGTCCGTGGCGTCATAAGCGGCCTGATGCTCTTCGCCCAGCGTGCTGGACCAGACCAACACCACGCCGGTGCCCAAGCCCACCATTTCGCCGCCGATGTCCGACGTCTTTGACAGAACCTCTCCCGAGGCCCCGATCGTCGCGGCCGGATAGCGGAAACCGCCGTCATCGATCTTGACGGCGTACACCGCGATCAACCCGTCGGGGTCCAGCAGCACCTCTGGGATGTACGCGTCGGAGAATTCCTCGCCCAAGGACTTGTCGACGTCGATCAGCCATGAGGGTTCGCCGGAGTCCAGGTCGAACGCCACGAGCCTGGCGGGCGGGTCAGCCTGGGGACTGCCAGGCTCGTCGGCCAACTGCACCGCCACGTCGCTCGTGGCGACCACCAGCCCGGTCTGTTCGCCCAGGAACCCCCGAAACTCGACGGCGGCAAAGTCGCCGCCGGCCAGCTCCGCCAAGTCGATCGCGTCGCCCCACACGGGCTGGGCCGCGAAGTCCGGCAGTTGGCCGGGCGTGTAGTTGTCGCTCTTGTGCGGCAGCGACGGCCATACGAAGACGGCCGCCACCGCCAAAATGGCCAGGGCGGAACCCGGTGGACGATGCCGCCACACCGCTCCCAGCACCGACTCACCTCCCGTCCGGCCCGTTCAGGCGCACGGACCGGTCTTCGACAATACCGGCCTCCACCGCCCGGCGCCCCGCTGAAGTTGCGGATACCGGAACGGAGAAACCTCCCAAGCGGACCTATCCGGCCGGAACCAGTTGGCGGATGACATGGTCGTGATCGGAGGAGAACTCCGCGAACAGCCGGTTGTCGGTCCAGCGGTACCAGATCCAATGGTCGCTGGCTTGGACGGCGGAGTCGAGCGACCAGAGTTTGTTCAGGCCGTCAAGGGAGTAGGCGGCAAGTTCGCGGCGGTCGTCCCCAATCACTTGGATGTACACCGTCTTGGCACCCACGCCGACCAGGCGGTAGCGGCCGGTTATGCGGGTGTGGGCGAACTGCCGCCCGGTGCGCAGGTCTCGGGTGGCTATGCTCGAACCGTTGAGGATCAGGGCGGTTCGGCCGCGAACCGCACCCACAGTCCCGGTGGCGGTCCACAAGCCCCGGCCGGTGGCCGCGTCCCGGGCCCAGATCGTGTCCGCCGCGTCGGCCGTTGTCGGGCCTGTCAGCAAAGTGTCCTCCCGGACCTCGAGCCGCTGATCGGGGTTGAGATCCTCCACGGGCGACCCCCACAAAGGCTCGCCGGTTTGCGGATCGACCCGCATGGCCTTGCCGTCTCGCCCCTCCCACCGCAAGACCAGGTCGTAGGGGCCGTTGGCCAGGAGATGGGCCCCGCCCGCAAGGTTGCGGCGCAGCGCAGTCGGTTGGCCGGTGTCCACGCTGATCACGCGGGCTTCCGGCGCGGTCCAGTAGGTCCCGGTCCACAGGTTGAAAGTGGTGGTGTCAAGCGAGTCCGGAAGGGCGTACGCCTCCCAAACCGGCTGGCTCAGGTCTTCGGCCCGGTAGGCGGATTGGCGCTCATATCCGGGCGTGTTGTCCCAGATCAACAGCACTCCGGTGCCCAACCCGAGCAGTTGGCCGCCAATGTCGTCCGTCACCGACATGACCTCGCCCTGGGCCCCGATCGTCGCGGTCGGATGGGACTGGCCGCCGCCGGACTCGCCGAAGGCGGAGACGGCGACCATGCCCCTGGGGTCCACCATGAAGTCGCCGAACGTGGCCGAGGCGAATCCTTGGCTGAGCGATCCGTCTATGTCGACCTGCCACCGGCGTTCGCCGGAGTCCGGGTCGAACCCGGCGACGGCGGCGATGGGCGCGTCGGCGCGAGGGGGTTCGCCTTCTTCAAGCGCCCAGTCGTTCTGGGCCAACACCAGGCCGGTGTGGTCGCCCAGGAAGCCTTTGAAGTCCACGGAGTCGAATTCGCCGTCCACCAACCCCGCCAGGTCGATGGCGGCGCCCCAGGTCGGCTTGGCCGGCAGGTCTGGCGGCTGCCGGGGCCCGCTCGCGTCGACTTGGGGCGGGTGCGGGGGGAGGAGCACAATCGCGGCGGCGATCAGCAAGAACAGCGACGCCCCCGGTGGACGATGCCGCCACAACGATCCCAGCACCCGCTCGCCTCCCGCCCGCTTTGGTTTGGGCCGCCAAAGCCCATCCCCGACAATACCGGGCTGGTGGCAGCGCTCGGGTCGCCAGGCGAAGCCCGCGATTGGGGCACGCCGCCGGTTCCGTGTTAGGTTGACAACGAGGCGCGGATGGAAACCGGTCCATCCGAACCCGGCGTCAGTCCCCCTTGGCGTGGCGCACCGGACCTCAACGGCTCAGACCTCGCCACTGAGGAAGAAGACAGTGTTTAACTGCCTTGTGAAGGCCCCGGCGGTGGTACGCGGGAATTGGGCCGGGTCAACGCGTGCCCGGATCCAGCAGCATGTTTGTGATTCGAACGGTCGCGATCAGGCGGCCCGAATCGTCCTCGACCGTCACCTCGTGGCTGGTCAGGTGTTCTCCCAAATGCAAAGGGCGGGCGGTGCCGGTGACATGGCCATCGCGAACGCCCAGGTAATGGGTGGTGTTCACGTCCACGCCCACGGCGATCCGCCCTTGTCCGGCTGCGTGCGCGGTGGCCGCCAAAGAGCCGAGGGTTTCCCCCAAGGCCGCCGTGGCGCCGCCGTGGAGGCGGCCGAACGGCTGGCGGTTCCCCGCGACCGGCATGCGGCCAACGAAATGGTCGGGCGAGGGGTCGATTATCTCAATGCCGAGTTTGGACGCCAATTCTCCGAGTTTCAACTCCACGCCCGAAAGGATATGCGATGACCAGCTTCAGTTATGTCGGGGGCGACTGGGTGGCCACGAGCGGCGATTCGGCTGATCCGCTGGTCCCCGCCGCGCTCAGGTTCGCGCGCCGCGCCGGTGTGCCGGGGATGACGCGGTTGACCTTTCACGAACGCGCCCGGATTCTGTTGAAATTGGCGGATCACCTGCAGGCCAATTCGGAAAGCCTGTATCGCCTCAGCATTCGGGTGGGCGCCACCCGGCGGGACGCGGTGGGCGACTTGGCCGCCGCTCTGGGCGTGATGCGGGGTTTGGCCGACGCGACGCTGGCGGACTTGCCGGACGCGACCATCGCGCCGGACGGCCCGGCCGTGGCGCTTGGGCGCGATTCGGACCTGACCGCCCGCCACCTGTACGTGTCGCCGCGGGGTGTCGGGGTGATTGTCAACGCCAGCAGCTACTTCCGTTGGAGTTCGACAGCCCGCCTGACGCCGGCGTTCCTGGCTGGTGTCCCGATCATTGTCAAGCCGGCGGTGGCGACCGCGCCGGTCGCCACCGAGATCATCCGGCTGTTGGTGGAGGCCCGGCTGGCGCCATCCGGTTCGCTGCAATTGCTGAACGGGAACATTGAGACGTATTGGGATCACCTCAAACTGGGGGACCGGGTCTGCTTCACCGGCTCGGGGCGGGCTGCGCTCAAGCTGTCGCAGCAGCCAAAGGTCGCCTCCGGCCGGGTCAAGCTCATCACGGGGACCATGTGCGTCAACGCGGCCGTTCTGGGGCCGGACGAGGCCCCGGGGTCCAGGGGTTTCGAGGCCCTGGTGCGTTGCGTGGCCCACGAGATGACCACCCATGCGGGCCAGACCGGCACGGCGATTCGCCGGGTGTTGGTGCCGCGTCCGCGGGTGAACCAGTTCGCGGACGCGCTCAGCCGCTACCTTGACCGGACCGCCAAGGTGGGCGATCCGGCCGATCCGACAACCACCGTGGGCCCGTTGATGGATCACAGCCAACTGCGCCATCTGCGCCGCCAGGTCAAAGAATTGGTGACGTTCGGCGGCCGGATTGTCCGGGGCGGCGCCAAACCCCGGCACTTGAACGGCCCGTATTTCGAGCCCACGGTTCTGGTGTTCGACCAGCCGACGCCGGTCCTTTGCGACGTGGAGCCGTTTGGGCCGGTCGTGTCGATAGCCGGCTACGGGTCCATAGGCGGCGCTGTGCGCCTGGCCAACGACGGGGGCAGTTCGCTGGTCATCACCTTGGCCAGCCGCGACGAAGAGTTCCTGGCTGAGGTGGCCCACGGCGTGGCGCCGTATCATGCGCGGGTGCGCTTGCTCTGCCCGACTGCGCCGACCGGCGAGGCGGGCGAGGAGGCGAAGCCGAAGGCCGGGTTCGGCTGGCTGAAGCGGCCCGAGGAGCTTTCAGGGGTCAGGGCGATTCACCAATGGCTGCATCAGGTGACGGTTGAGGGCCCTTGGGCGGCGGTCGATCAGTTGACCCATGCCGGAGCATTGGCCCACGCCAAGTAGTCTTGGGGGCATGGCCGAACCGATCCAGCGGGCAGAGCTAGAACAAACAGTCGCTTTGGTTGAGCGGCTGTCGCAGTCGTACCGCACCCGCGTGGTGGGGCAGACCGGGCTTTGGTGGTCTCTGCTGGCGGGGTTGCTGGCGAACGGGCACGTGCTGTTGGAGTCGGTGCCGGGGCTGGCCAAGACCACGGCGGCGCGGACGTTGGCCACGCTTTGCGGGGGCACGTTCTCCCGCATTCAGTGCACGCCGGATTTGCTGCCTTCGGACATTGTGGGCACCCAGGTGTTCGACTCGGCCCGGTCCACTTTCTACACGGAGATCGGCCCGATCAACGCCAACTTCGTGCTGGTCGACGAGGTCAACCGGGCCAACACCAAGACGCAGTCCGCCATGCTGGAGGCCATGCAGGAACGTCAGGTCACGCTGGCGGGCCAGATCCACCGGTTGCCGGAACCCTTCATAGTCTTCGCGACGCAGAACCCGATCGAACAGGAGGGCACGTACGAGTTGCCGGAGGCGCAACTCGACCGGTTCCTCCTCAAAGAGGTCATCACGTATCCATCGCCGGACGAGGAGCTCAAGATCATGGATCAGGCGGACCAGGACGCGGCCGCGTTGACCGCCGTGGTCAGCCCCGAACACATTATGGCCATGCAGGCGTTGGCGCGGCGGGTCCACATCGCCCGTTCCGTCAAGGACTACATTGTGCGCCTGGTCGCGGCGACCCGGAACGCCAGAGCGGTGGGCGACTTGGGACGGTACATCGAATACGGCGCCTCGCCCAGGGCGTCGCTGGCTTTCCAGTCCGCTGGACGCGCGATCGCCCTGCTGTCCGGCCGCGACCACGTTGTGCCGGAGGACGTGAAGTATCTCCGCCACCAAGTCCTGCGCCACCGGTTGATCCTGACCTATGAGGCGGTGGCGGACTCGGTGCGGCCGGAGTCGGTCATCGACGCGATTTTCGCGGCCACGCCCACGCCATGACCGGCCGGCCTGGCCGCCCCGGCCGCCTCGCGGCCGTCCAGGCGCTGCTCGAGTTGCATTCGCACCGCCGCGCGCGGCTGGTGCTGGACGGCGACTACACGTCGGTGTTCCGGGGCCGGGGAACCGATTTCGAGGATCTGCGCGAATACGTGCCCGGCGACCCGGTCTCCGACATCGACTGGAAGGCGACGGCCCGCGCCGGCAAGCCGCTGGTGCGCCGCTATCTGCCGGAGCACAAGAACCACCTGCTGCTGCTCGTTTCGACGGGGCGGTCCATGACCGCGGTCGCGCCCGACGGCACCTCGAAGCTTCAGTTGGCGCTGGACGTGGCGGGGGTGTTCGCGCATTTGGCGATCCGGCACCGCGACGTGGTGGGGGCGGTCTTCGGGGACGCCGGGGGCCTGGCCGCGATCGCCCCGCGCGGATCGCGGGCGCACGCCGAGTACTTGCTGCAGCGCCTGTCAGATGAGACGGTGGACCCGGACGGGCCGGAATCCGACCTGCCGGCCGTGCTGGACCTGGCCGTGCGGTCCCGTCTTCCGCACGGCATAGCGGTTCTGATCACAGACGATGCCGATTTGGGGCCAAACGGGGCACGGTCCCTGACCATGCTGCACGCCCGCCACCAGATCATGGTGGTGAGGATCGCGGACATGAATCTGGCGGACGCGGGCGCGCTCGACCCGTTCGACGTGGAGACCGGGCTGCGGGTCCCGGACGAGGTGCGCTGGCACCCCCGGTTGCGGTACGAGGCGGCCACCGTCACGTCGGTGCGGGCGCAGACCATTGAGCGGGCATTGGCCACGCGGGGGATCGCCCACGGGCGCGTGACCGGGCAGGATGATTTGGTGGAAACGCTCATCGGGGTGCTGGAGAGGCATCGGCATGCCGGGCGGTGACGTGGTCGAGCCGCTGCCGCCGGAGGCGTTTTCCGCCTGGTGGCCGGCCCTCGCCATTGTGCTGCTGGTCGTGGCGGCCGTGCTCGCGGCCTGGCCGTGGCTGCGGCGGCTGCTCGGACGGCATCGGCGGAAGGCTGGCGAGGCCGCTGCCCGCAGTCTTGACCCCGTGACGGGGCCGACCGGGGCGGAGGCGGCGCTGGCGGAGATCGACCGGCTGGAGCGGGCCTGGCGGGCGGGCGAGCTGACCGACCGGGCCGCCGCGGAGGCGTTGGCGGCGCTGGTGCGGGACTTCACCGGCCGCGACGCGGCCGTGTTGACGCTCCTGGACCTGCGGGTGAAGGGCGACTTGCCGAAGCTGACCGCCCTGATCGAGGCCGCCTATCCGGTGGAGTTCGGGGTCAAGGGGCAGGGCGACGTGGGCGAATTGGCCGAGCGGGCGCGGCGGGCGGTGCGCGCATGAGCTTCGCCTACCCGTGGCTGCTGGCGATCCTGCCCCTGGCGGTGGCGGGGGTGTTGGCGGCGGTCTGGCGTTGGCGCTGGCGGCGGCGCGACCGGGAGCGTGCGGGCACCCGCCTGGCCAACACGACCAGCTTCGCGAGCCTGCCGGGTTACGCGCAGGTGGCGCGGCAGCATTATGTGGGGACCGCGCTCGGGCTGGCGGCCGGACTGGTGGCCGCGCTCGGCGCCGTGGTGCTGGCGGCGCGCCCCGTGTCCGTGGAGGTCGTGGAGCAGGAGAAGCGCTCCCGCGACGTGGTGCTGTGCCTGGACGTGTCCGGCTCCATGTTCCCCGTGGACGCGGAGGTGATAGGCCAGTTTCGGGAGATCATCGAGGGTTTCGACGGGGAGCGGGTGGCCATGTCGTGGTTCAACTCGTCGTCTGTGACGCTGTTTCCCCTGACGGACGACTACGTGTACATCGAGGACGTGCTGCGGCCGCTGGAGAAGCAGTTCCGGGCGGTCGCCGAGGCGATGAGCTGGTTGGATTGGCTCACCGTGCCGCTGGACCAGGTGCCGGACCTGGCGGGAACGGAGTTGGGGGAGGGGTCCTCGCTGCCGGGAGACGGCCTGGTGTCCTGTCTATCGCTTTTCGACGATTCGGACCAGGAGCGGTCGCGGTCGGTCATCCTCGCGACGGACAACGTGGTTGAGGGCCAGCCGATCTTCCCGCTGGCGGAGGCGGCCGGGCTGGCCTCCGGCGCTGACGTACATGTGTTCGCTTTATGTCCATCCTTGTACGGCGTACCGATGGGTGATCCGGACACGGACGCGTACGTCGCCGCGGCGGAGGAACTGGAGACGCAGGTCGAGGCGGCGGGGGGCAGCTACTACGAGGTCGGCGACCGGCAGTCGGTCAACCGGATTCTGGACTCGATCCTGGCCCAGGCCGCCGCGCCCGTGGACGGGCCGCCCCGGCGGCTGGTCACCGATCGGCCGGCGTGGGGGATAGCCTTGCTGGCCACGGGACTGGCCGGGGTGGCCGTCTGGGGCGGGTGGCGGCGGAGACCCGCTTGGCCGGCTTGGGTCCGGCGGGGCGGGGCGGCGGCCCTGACCGTGATGATCGCGTGGAACCCGGCGTTTGGCGCGGAAAGGGTTTCGATCCAGGCCGCCGATGCCGATGTGCTGATTCTGGTGGACACGTCGCCTTCCATAGCGGCGGAGGACTGGGACGGGTCGGAGCCCAGGCTGGACGGGGTCCGCGCCGACCTGAAGGCTTTGGCGGAGGAGTACGCGGGCGCGCACGTCGGGATAATCGTGTTCGACTCCTCGGCCCGGCTCCTGATGCCGTTGTCCACGGATCCGGGGGCCGTGGCGGCCGCCGCGGACACTTTGACGCCTGTGCCGGCCTGGGTGGCCAGCGGGTCGTCCATCAGCGCGGGCCTGGACCTGTTGGAGGACACGTTGGCGCGCCTGGCCGACGAGCATCCCGAGCGCGCGCGCCTGGTCTACTACCTGGGCGACGGCGAGCAGACGACGGAGGCGGTCGTGGACTCGTTCGCCGGGGTCGCGCCTTTGGTGGACGGGGGAGCGGTGTTCGGATACGGCACGGCCGAGGGCGGTCCCATGCTGGAGGACCGCCAGACGATTGTGGGTCAGTCGACCGGGCCGGGCGAGTACATCCGAGGCCCCGACGGTGAACGGGGGATCTCGCGCATCGACGAGGAGGCGCTCCGAACGATCGCGTCCGAACTGGGTGTCGAGTACGTGCACCGGGCCGCCGACCAGCCGGTGGAGGAGGCGTTTTGGAGGGGCGACCTGCCCCAGCGTTCAATCCCCGATTCGGCCACGACGGGGCGGCGCCTCGGCTTCGTGTTCGCGTGGGCTGTGCTCGGGCTGCTGGTGTGGGAGCTGGCCTTGGCGTGGCGCCGGGCCGCCCAGGCGAAGTCGGCCAGCCAGATGGCCGCCGGACCGCGCCTTGCGGTTGGCGGCGGGGTCCCGAGGATCCCAGAGGTGGCGCGATGAGCGGCGGCGCGATGGGCGGCGGCGTTGGCGGGTCGGCGGGGCGAGGCGATGGCGTGGCGGCGGGGCGGGCTCGGGGCGGCCGCGCGGCCGGGCGGGCCGGCGGCGCGACGGGGGACCGGGCGGCGGTCGCGCGGTTCCTGCGGTTCACGGCCGCCGCGATCGCGGTGCTGTTGGCGGCCTGGTTGGGGTTCATCTGGTGGGCGGGGCAGTCCGGCGCGCGCGCCTACAGCTCGGGGGACCACGCCAAGGCCGAGGACCGGTATTCGCTGGCCGGTTCGTTCATGATGGCGGAGCGGTGGAAGGCCTGGTTCGGCGACGGCACGGCCGTGCTCGCGGGCGGGAACGCCGCGCGGGCGGAGGACCTGCTCAAAGAGGCTCTGGCGGGGGTGCCCGCCGCCAAGGAGTGCGTGGTGCGGATCAACCTGTCGCTGGCGCAGGAGCGCCAGGGCGACCAGGCCGCGGCAGCGGACCCCCTGACCGCCCAGGAGCTCTACACCGAGGCCCTGGAGACGCTGCGCGCGGGCGGATGCCCGGCCGAGGACCAGACCGCCGCCGAGGCGGAGCAGCGCCTGGAGCTGAAGCGCAAAGACCCGGGCGAGGAGCCGGAAGACGACCCTTCGGATGGAGGCGACGAGGAGGACGACCAGTCCGGTGAGGGCGACGAGTCGGATGACGGGGAGGATGGGGAAGGCGGCGAAACCGGCGGCACCGGCGGGCAGAGCGGTCAGGGGAGCGCCAGCGCCGAGACCGGCCAGACGAGCGACCCGACCGGCTCTGGGGACGGGGGCGACCCGACCGGCGGCCAGGAGTCCGAGGACGACGACCTGAACGACCGCCTTGAGGAACTGCGGGAACGGAACCGCCAAGGCCAGATGGACCGCCAGGACGGCCAGGTTGAACCGGATTGGTCCGGCCGCTATTGGGACCGGCCCATCTGGTGATCGCGCCTCCGGCGCGGCGGGCGGCGATTGGGGGAGGGCGCTTCGTCATCCGGGGCCGACGGGCCGGCGGGCGGCCCGGACGGCGAGGGCGGAGACGCCTCTCTCAACCTCGATCGGACATAATGTCGATTATCGGCGCTTCGGGGGTGGGGCGCGGGGCGGGCTGGGAGTCTTGGCACGGCATCGGCGGAGTCACGGCCGGGCCTCTCAACTGTGACGACGGCGGGCCGCGGGCTTGCCACGGCGGCGGGCGTCCACCCATACTGAGTTTCAAGCGCGACATTCTGGTCGCGGCCGACGAAAGGACAAGCCCCATGAAACCCGCAACCACAGCGCTGGTTTTGATCGAGTTCCAGAACGACTTCACCTCGCCCGGCGGAACCTTGCATGACGCGGTGGCGGGCGTCATGGAGCGGACGAACATGCTCGTCAACGCCGCCAAGACGGCGGCCGCGGTCCGCCAGGCTGGCGCCACCGTGATCCACTCGCCGATCCAATACGCTCCCGGCTACGGCGAGCTGACCCCGAAGCCCTACGGGATCCTGGCCGGCGTGGTGGACACCGGCTCGTTCGTCAAGGGCACCTGGGGCGCCCAGATTGTCGACGAGTTGACCCCGGTGGCCGGCGACATCGTCCTGGAGGGCAAGCGCGGGCTGGACGCCTTCGGGTCGACCAACATCGACTTTATTTTGAGGTCGAAGGGCATTGAGACGGTCGCGTTGGCCGGATTCCTGACGAACTGCTGTGTCGAGTCGACCATGCGTTCGGCCTACGAACGCGGTTTCGAAGTCATCACTCTGACGGACGCGGTCGCCGCGACCAGCGTCGAGGAGCATGAGAACGCGATCAAGTTCGACTATCCGATGTTCTCCAAGCCGATGACCCACGCCGAGTTCATCGCCGCCGTGCAGGTGGGCGCGTCGGTGGCCGACTCGTCGCGCGGGTACTGAGAGGGGCACGGCCTCAAGCCCTCCGGGCGAGCGGCGCCAGCACCTCCAGGATGTGGCGGTAGGTGCGGCCGGTGGCGCGGCTGATGCCGAGTTCGCAGGTGCGGTTTGCGCTGACGTAGGCGTCGAAGCGGCCGCCTGGTCCAGGGCTGGCGGGGGTCGCCTGGCGGGCCCTTTCGGCCTCCGCCGCCCAGACCGCTTGCGCCTCGGGGCGGGTCGCGGCGGCGGTCAACTCCGGGTGGAGCATGCCCCGGTCGCCGGCGAAGGCGCAGCAACCCCAGGTCAGCGGCACGAACACGGTTTGGGCGGCCTGCCCGGCCAAGGCGATCAAGTCCTCCTTGGCCCCGAGTTGCACGGTTGAACAGGTCGGATGCACGGCCACCGCGCCGAGTTTGCCGTCCACCGTCAGGCGCGGCATGATCGAGCCGCGCGCGAAGGTCACGGCGTCCACAACCCGCAGATCTGCGGCCTGTGCCGCCCGCCTCTCGTCAAGATGGTCCCGCAGGCCGGTCAGGCCGTGCGTGCAGGAGGCCGCGTCGCTCACGACGGGCAGTTCTCCCCCGGCGGTCGCCTCCCAAAGGGCGTCGAAGGTGAGCCGGGCCATGGTGGCCGAGCCCTTGGTCAAACCCTTGGATTCCCAAACCGTGCCGCAGCAGAGAGCTCTGATCGCGGACGGAACGGTCAACCTGAGGCCCGCCTCGCGGCACAGGCGGTCCAGCGCCTCGCCCACGCCTGGGCCGTCCGGCGCCGGGGCGAAAAGCGAGTTGATGCAGGTGGCGAAGTATACGGCGGCGACCGGGGCGCGGGGGTCGCCCAGCACTCCCCCGGCGGCGCGGCGCGGTCCGGGACCCGGCAGGTCGGGCCCGGCCTGCGGAACCCAATCCTCGGGCAGCACGGATCTGGCTGCCTTGGTGACTGCGGGAAGGACGGGCGCGGGAAGCAATTGGGCGGCGCCGAGCGCTGTTCGCAGCGTGGCGACCGCGCCGCCCCAATGGTTCGCGGCCCACTCCCCCGCCGCCTGCACCGCGGCGGGATGCCTGGCCGCCCGTTGGGCCTTCATGAGCTTCCCGGTGTCGATCCCGACCGGGCAGGCGATCACGCAGAGGGAGTCCGCGGCGCAGGTGTCGACGGCGCTGTAGGCGAAGTCCTTCTCTGCCGCGCGCCTGGCGGACGGGCCCAGGCGGGCAATGGTCCGCATCGCTGCGATGCGTCCCCTGGGCGTGAGGGTGAGGTTCCTGGCTGGGCACGTCGGCTCGCAGTAGCCGCATTCGACGCAACGGTCGAAGGCTTGGTCCACTTGGGGAATGGCCTTGATGTGCTCCATGTGTTCGCGCGGGTTCGCGGTGATTAGGACCCCCGGGGACAGCATGTCGGTTGGGTCAAACAAACGTTTGACTTCCCTCATGATTTGATATAGCTCCTTGCCGAACTGCCTTTCGACGAAGGGCGCCATGATGCGGCCGGTGCCGTGTTCGGCCTTAAGCGTTCCGCGGTTGCCCAGCACCAAGTCCACCAGGCCGTCCGTGAACCGGTCCAGGTTCCTGAGCTGGTCGGACCGGTCCAAGTCGAGGGTCATGAGGAAGTGGAGGTTGCCGTCCTTGGCGTGGCCGAAGGTCACCGAGTCGGGGAATCCGTGCTGGTCAAAGAGCTGTCTGAGCCCCGCGCAGGTCTCGGATAGAGCCGGCACCGGAACCGCGATGTCCTCGATCAGGGCGGTGGTGCCCGGAGGGCGGGCGCCGGCCACCGCTGTGTAGAGGCCGTTGCGCGAGGACCAGAGGCGGTCGCGCTCGGCCGGGTCGCGGGTGAACGCGGCGGGGGCATCCAGCCTCAGGTCTGGCAGAACGGCTGTAAGGGCCTTTACCCTTTCGTTCAGCGTTTCCTCGTCTTCGGCGCGGACTTCGACGATCAGGGCGGTCTGGGTCGGCTTGGTCGCCTGCGGCACGGGGTCCGGGCCTTTCGCGGCGGCCCTGGCCGCCCTGATGGACGCCGGATCCATGAGTTCCAGGGTCTTGGCTCCCGCCGCGCGGAGGGTTTCGATGGAGTCGGTCGCGTCTTCAAGGCGCGCGAACACCATCAGGGCGGTCGCCGCGTACGGCTCCACGGGGATGGTGCGGAGCGTGACCGAGGAGATGAACCCCAGCGTGCCCTCGGAGCCGACCATCAGGTGTTCCAGGATCTCGATCGGCTCCGCGAAGTCCGCGAACGAGTTCAGGCCGTAGCCCATGGTGTTCTTCATCGAGTACTGGGCCGCGATGCGGCGGAGCGAGTCCTGGTTGGAGCGCACGCGGTCGCGCAGTTTGGCCAACCCCGCGCAGAGTGCGGGCTCCAGTTCGGCGAGTTTCGCGGCGGCGTCCGGCGAGGTTGTGTCTATGGTGGTCCCGGACGGAAGCGTGACGGTGAGCCCTTGGATTGTGCTGTAGGTGTTGAACTCGGTGCCGCAGGCCATGCCGGAGGAATTGTTGGCCACCACTCCCCCGATGGTCGCCGCGACGCCGCTGGCCGGGTCGGGGCCCAGCTGCCGTCCGTGGCGGGCCAACGCGGCGTTGACCGCCCTGACCGTGAGGCCGGGGCCGCAACGCACCTGGTCTTTGTGCTGATCAATGTGAAGGTCGGTGAACCCGCGCCTGACGTCCACCATCACCCCGGCGCCGCCGGCCTGGCCGGAGAGCGACGTCCCGGCGGAGCGGAACGTCAAAGCAACCCGCTCGGCGCAGGCCAGGCGCATCGCCGCCGCCACGTCCTCAACGGAATCCGCCGTCACGACTCCGCGCGGCACCAGCAGGTAATGCGACGCGTCGTGGGCGGCCGTGGCAACGTCTAGGGGTTGGCTCCGCAACCGCGCCCCGAACCGCTCCTGCCAGGCCGCGCCCAGGGGCTCGGCGCCACGTGACGCCACGTTGCGAGGTGCTGATGACACGGATGCCACGATACAGGCAGGCGCTGCCCAGGGCAGCGGGCCCTTGGCTACTTCACGTGGGACCCGAAGCAGGACCCTCGGCGGAATGGGCCAGGCACAACCCGATGGCGGTTGGGGCAATCGGTCCCGGACTCCGTGACCGGCGGTGCTCGTGAGCCGAGTCTGAGCCTGCCGTAGGCAATCAAGTGCCGAAAAGCGGCCTGGTTTCAGCCCAGGGCAAAGAAGGGCGCCGCACTCACGGCGACGCATCGGAAAGGCGGCTGAGGACGAGTTTGAATTCCTCCTGGCCTCAATGAAGGGCACCGCTCAAGAGCAGCGCAATCAGACGGCACCGCCGAGTTTGGCGGCTACACGATCAGGCCTCAATGAAGGGTGCCGCTGATGAGCGGCCCAATAAGGCGAGCTGGCCCCCGTCCACGGCGCGCACGCGGAGCCTCAAGGAAGGGCGCAATGTGAAGTCCGCCCGAATGACTCCGAAGCGTTCATGGCCTCAATGAAGGGAGCCGCTGATGAGCGGCGCAATCCCGCCGGCGGACGCTGCCCAGGCCGGCGCTGGAATGCCTCAATGAAGGGCGCCGCTGAAGAGCGGCGCAATTTGGCCTTGCTGGAGAAAGTCGGTTTGCCAGACCATGCCTCAATGAAGGGCGCCGCTGAAGAGCGGCGCAATCCTTCTCACCATGACGGCTCCGGCGTCGTGAACTCACCTCAATGAAGGGCGCCGCTGAAGAGCGGCGCAATGCCACAAACCGAAATTCGTTCGTTTGTTCGAACAGCCTCTTTGAGGGGTGCCGCTGAAGAGCGGCGCAATACCGTCAATCCCCCCGACACGCCGTTGGTCCACCGCGCCTCAATGAAGGGCGCCGCTGCAGAGCGGCGCAATCAGGTCAACCCGACGGTTCAGAGGCCGCTCTACGTGCCTCAATGAAGGGCGCCGCTGAAGAGCGGCGCAATTTCGCGCCGTCAAAGAAGGGATCGGCAATGGTCGCGCCTCAATGAAGGGCGCCGCTGCAGAGCGGCGCAATGACGCGTTCGCCGGATCCGCCCGAAGGTTGCTCGGGCCTCAATGAAGGGCGCCGCTGAAGAGCGGCGCAATTTCCCTTCAGTCTGCCACAAGGATCTCTTCTCATGCAGCCTCAATGAAGGGCGCCGCTGAAGAGCGGCGCAATTTGGTGTCCCGAATGTCACGGAACCGATCTGCATGCGCCTCAATGAAGGGCACCGCTGAAGAGCGGCGCAATCTGGGCGTTCCGGAGGGTCAACGACGAGTCAAGCAGCCTCAATGAAGGGCGCCGCTGAAGAGCGGCGCAATCCGTCCACGGGCACCGTCAGGGAGCCGTCGGACTCGTTGCCTCAATGAAGGGCGCCGCTGAAGAGCGGCGCAATCGGGCGCTGGACGGCGGATCGGATAAAGGAGATGCGCCTCAATGAAGGGCGCCGCTGAAGAGCGGCGCAATCTCTTCCTCCCACACCACGTTGGCGAGCGCCTGCTCTTCGCCTCAATGAAGGGCGCCGCTGAAGAGCGGCGCAATAGCACCTGCGCCAGGCCCACGGCATGACCGTCGAAGAGCCTCAATGAAGGGCGCCGCTGAAGAGCGGCGCAATGGGGCTGCTGGAATTGTCTGGTGGTGGACTAGCGGCCTCAATGAAGGGCGCCGCTGAAGAGCGGCGCAATTGCCGCTTCCCCCGGCGATGGCGGAAATCCTGCGGAGGCCTCAACGAAGGGAGCCGCTGAAGAGCGGCGCAATACGAATCCGGACGCGTTGGACGATTGGGAGTGTTAGCCTCAATGAAGGGCGCCGCTGAAGAGCGGCGCAATCAATTTGAAGGCGATGTGTCAGGGCTGCCACCTGTTGCCTCAATGAAGGGCGCCGCTGAAGAGCGGCGCAATCCGGGTGAAGTGGTCGCCCAACCCATGCGGGTCCTGGCCTCAATGAAGGGCGCCGCTGAAGAGCGGCGCAATGGCGTGGCGGGGAGGCAACACCCTCACGGCCCTCAGGCCTCAATGAAGGGCGCCGCTGAAGAGCGGCGCAATAATGCTCGATGAGTTGTTCCCCGATGAACTGCGTGCCTCAATGAAGGGCGCCGCTGAAGAGCGGCGCAATCGCTCCGACATCGACGGAGCCCTGGACGTCCGCGAGCCTCAATGAAGGGCGCCGCTGAAGAGCGGCGCAATGCGTCAGCGTCTCGCGGAGTCCGGGCGGAAGCCTGACGCCTCAATGAAGGGCGCCGCTGAAGAGCGGCGCAATCCGAGACGCGAACCGCAGAACCCGCTCCGTCAGAATGCCTCAATGAAGGGCGCCGCTGAAGAGCGGCGCAATACCTCTTCCTGCGCCAGCCGCAGGTCGGCGTTCGCGCCTCAATGAAGGGCGCCGCTGAAGAGCGGCGCAATGCCCGCAACGCCCGGTAGAACGCCTCCGTCGTGGTGCCTCAATGAAGGGCGCCGCTGAAGAGCGGCGCAATGCGGGTTTGGGGTTGACGCAGCCCCAGGCACGGGTGCCTCAATGAAGGGCGCCGCTGAAGAGCGGCGCAATTTGGAAGCTTTGGCATGGGTTCGTGCTAAGGAGATTGGCCTCAATGAAGGGCGCCGCTGAAGAGCGGCGCAATTTCCGGATGAAGGACGGGGCGTCGAAGGTGCGCCTGCCTCAATGAAGGGCGCCGCTGAAGAGCGGCGCAATTTGGGGGGCGCGGCTGGGGGCCGTTTCATGCGGTCGGGCCTCAATGAAGGGCGCCGCTGAAGAGCGGCGCAATAGGTCGCCGCGTCGGCGGTCGCGGCGGCGGTCGAGCCTCAATGAAGGGCGCCGCTGAAGAGCGGCGCAATCTCAGCACCGTTGACCACAGAACACTGAACTGCGAGCCTCAATGAAGGGCGCCGCTGAAGAGCGGCGCAATCCGGCCGACACGTACCGTGCGGCCGGGCTCCAAGCCTCAATGAAGGGCGCCGCTGAAGAGCGGCGCAATTCGAGAAGAACTCGCCTATCGCCCCCCAGTTCTGGAGCCTCAATGAAGGGCGCCGCTGAAGAGCGGCGCAATGGCGACGTTCGGGAGTTACGCGGGCGCGGGGCTCACGCCTCAATGAAGGGCGCCGCTGAAGAGCGGCGCAATAACCTGCGGAGGCGCATTGAAACTGCCCTTTCCAGGCCTCAATGAAGGGCGCCGCTGAAGAGCGGCGCAATGTCCCAGCTCAGAGACGTGCTGGGACCGGTTTCCCGCCTCAATGAAGGGCGCCGCTGAAGAGCGGCGCAATGAGGCCGGAATCACCGAGGTTCGTGCGCAGACCCGCCTCAATGAAGGGCGCCGCTGAAGAGCGGCGCCATCCACTCAAGTTTGACCGGCGCCGAGATGAGGCCCGGCCTCAATGAAGGGCGCCGCTGAAGAGCGGCGCAATCCGTGGCGGTCCGGGCTTGCTGGAGCCGCTCCAGGTGCCTCAATGAAGGGCGCCGCTGAAGAGCGGCGCAATACGATCACCGCCAGGCGGTTCGGAAAACACTGGACGCCTCAATGAAGGGCGCCGCTGAAGAGCGGCGCAATAACTCGATCCCCTCTCGCGACGACTACGGGGTCCTGCCTCAATGAAGGGCGCCGCTGAAGAGCGGCGCAATCTTGCCCTCGACCAGGGCCTCCGCCAGTTCGTTGTCGCCTCAATGAAGGGCGCCGCTGAAGAGCGGCGCAATCCCGACTGACGGGGCACGACGATAACAATTTCTCTGCCTCAATGAAGGGCGCCGCTGAAGAGCGGCGCAATATCGCCACCCGCGCCCCACAGGCGGGAGATTTGGGGCCTCAATGAAGGGCGCCGCTGAAGAGCGGCGCAATTCGAGCGGGTGAGGCCCGGCGGCGTGACGGGGGGAGCCTCAATGAAGGGCGCCGCTGAAGAGCGGCGCAATGGCGCTGGGTTCATCCATGGTGACGACTGTATCATCGCCTCAATGAAGGGCGCCGCTGAAGAGCGGCGCAATCCGCGACCAGCGCTTTTAACCGGACCGAAGCCCGAGCCTCAATGAAGGGCGCCGCTGAAGAGCGGCGCAATACGGCACCTTTGATCCCCTCACCCTAGTGAGTTGCCTCAATGAAGGGCGCCGCTGAAGAGCGGCGCAATCAATCCCCACCATCAGAACATTTATTCCTTGCCCTTGCCTCAATGAAGGGCGCCGCTGAAGAGCGGCGCAATGTGTTCCCGCCACGGGTGTCCCGCCGGGATGAGCGCGCCTCAATGAAGGGCGCCGCTGAAGAGCGGCGCAATTCTAGGGAGGTGTGGCCGACGTTTTCCCAGTCCGCGCCTCAATGAAGGGCGCCGCTGAAGAGCGGCGCAATAGTGCCTAGATTACACCGGTTCGGACCTGCGGAGGTGCGCTGGCGCGCGAGCGCTGTCGGAGAATCGGTGGCGAGGATGGGGCCTGGATGGCCGGTGGGCCTGATCTAGGGCTGTGGCCAGGGCAGATGTCCCGCGAGCGCCCGAGCACGGAGGCCGTGTCATCGGAGCGCTCGCGGGGTGCCAGCGGCCTGCTAGAGGATGATCGCCTCATTGGGTGTGACTGGCCGGTCCCGGCCGATGAAAGAGAACTTGGATTCTTCCAGTGACGAGACTGGCCCCAGATCGCAGAGAAGCACAGAATCCTCTTCGAGATTGATTTCCGCTCCGACGGCAACCTTGAGCCTGACAAGAGCCGCTGGCTTGGCGTCAACGACAAACACCGAATACTGAACGCGGTCGCCGTAGGTCTGAAGGCACTTGGCGACCCGTGTGCGTCGTTTGTCCTCCGGAATGTCATAGGCGATCAGATACC
Source organism: Bifidobacteriaceae bacterium (assembly GCA_031281585.1). Lineage (NCBI taxonomy): Bacteria > Bacillati > Actinomycetota > Actinomycetes > Bifidobacteriales > Bifidobacteriaceae > Bifidobacteriaceae bacterium. The sequence goes on from JAITFE010000067.1 coordinate 73,927, forward strand.
TTCTGGCGGTGTCGGGTATCATCGGGTTCGGACCCCGATGTAGCGGTCCTGCGTACCGTCAAGGACGCCAAGGACGAGTCGAGCTTGAATCTCGATTGCCCGTCTCCAACTGCAGCTGTAATCGAAGGTTGGGTGCACAAACTCGGTACTCACACGACGCTCGTACGCTGCGATCAGAGCCTTGCGTCCCTTGTCGGTCAGATTGACGGCCGCGAGGTTCACCTGGAAATCGCCGCTGCGAAGCTCGCCGTTGTTGAGCGCCCTGACCACTGCGGAGTCCGCTACGGGTGCCCGGAATTCCTCGGCGAGGTCCAAAGCCAACGCGGGCTTGTTGCGGTTGCTGCTGTGCAGGAACCCGGCGTGCGGATCCAGCCCGCAACTTCGAACCGCGCGGATGCAGTCTCCCAGTAGAAGCGCGTAGGCGTAATTGAGAGCGGCATTCACTGGGTCGTGAGCGGGGCGGCGCGACCTGGTTGAGAACTCGAAGTCGGGCGCGCGGAGCATTGTGCCAAACGAGCCAAAGTAGAGGCCGGCGGCGGCACCTTCCACGCCAAGAAGTTCGTTGACTGACGGGGCGTCGGCGGCCTGGCTGGCGAACGATCTCAACCTGGCCACGGCTTCCGGTGCGTTGCCATTCCTCCTCAAGAAGGTCGCTTGGTTGGACACCTTCGACGCCACGAACTCCTGCGCAAGGTCCAGCCGACCGGAGTGTGCGCTGGCGTACTGCAACGCTCGGGCCGATCCATTGGGCCCGGATGCCGAGGCGGCGTCTCCGACCACGCGCCCGGTGCTGGTGCACCACACGATGGATAGGCCGCGCCACAGAAGCTCCCGAATCAGACCTCCCGTGAGGTCAACGTTGCCATGTACTGCCACGCCTTGAACCCTTTCAAGGGGTATTGAAGCGGCTTCCTCTCCGTGCGTTGCCACGATCATTCGGCCGCTTCGGACGAACGCGCGGCTTCCGGGAGTGGCGAGGTGCACAATCTGCGTGTCTGGGTCGGCGACCACAATTCGGCGCTTGATAGACGCGAGTTTTCGCTCATCCGGCAAGCAGACGCTGGCATGCGAACAGCGTGTGCATTTCGGATCATCCTCAAGTGGCTGTGGTGCTGTATCGCTCTCAACACAGGTCCGGGTGGCCTCTACTGCCGCGCGAGCGCGCTCGAAGTCGATATCCGAAAGCTCGACCTCAACCCGGCGTTTGTGTTCGGTGAAATACACGTACTGCGCGTGGACCCGCTCGCCCATGTCTATCAGAGCGGCGACCTGAAGAGCGAGTTGGGTGCGCATAGGTTGGGTGACGTCCGTGCGGCGGCGCACAGGCGTGGCCTTGTATTCGACCACCTCCAGTGACCCGTCCGGATTGACCTCGATCGTGTCGCATCTGCCCGTGTATGACCATCCCAGGTGGGCAACGTCAACGGCTCGCTTGATGTCGCGGCGACCAGTGCTCGGATCATCGGTGGCCGCATGGGAGGCGACTCCAACAGCCATCTGCCGGGTGTCTGTGCGCTCGCCAGCGGCCTCCAGCCAGGCGCGACGTGGGCAGAACTCGTGATGGGCGACCAAGCTGATCGTAACGGCATCGCCCCGCTCGGTTGCTTGGTGGTCGCTCATCGGAGTTCCCCCGGTTCAATGATTTGCCCGAGCTCGGCCCACTTTTCGGGAGCATTCGGATTGTTGCTCCGGTGCACGGGGAACCTGACCACGGCTGGCGCTCCCCTGGCCTCGAGCCAGTCCCATGCGGCAAGACAGTCGCTTGACGATGGCCGCAGCGCCTTGGGAACGCTTTGATCGGGAAGGCCAAAGGCGCATACGCGGACCAGTTGCGGTGACCGCAAAACAGTCCGCAGCCGGCCCAGCGTCCATGGCCGGGTCATCACCGGCAGGCAAAAGTAGCCGTCAAGATGACTGCCGAAGTGCGCCGTTGTGAGCGACGCACCAGACGCCTGGTGGGTCACGGACATTTGAGAAATCCCCCACAACGCGCACCAAGCGCGTGTGTTGTCAGTCTTCTCCGGCGCCTTCAGCCCGGTGGGTGTCCGTGAGTCGGCCGACTCCTTGCCGACAATATCCAAGGTGAGCTGACCGCTCAAGCCCCCGGCCACCTCGGTCTCTGTCATGCCCGCGACAGCTGCGGCGAGGAGCCGTAGCCGATTGGCCATGAAGTCTTCGCCCCTGTTCCGGGTCTTCATTTCCCATCGACTGGCCCCGTAGTCCGGCCGGGACTGCCGCTCCCTGCTAAACGACCAGTAAGAAGGCTCGCCCAGGCTCCCAATCATGTCGAAGTCGAGTTCATCGAGTTCGGCCGTTCCGTCAAGAACCGAATACTTCCGTTCTCGCCAGGCCCGCGCGCCTTCTTGGTTGAGCGCCATCACCCTGGGGCTGAATAGTCCCGCGGAAGCGCTTTTCGGCTTTTTCCCGGGATTCGCCTGCCAGTCCGCTGGTATCTCGCAACAGATCTGCACCCAAGAGTCCGGCAATGAGTGGCGCTGGGCGTGCTCAAGCACTGCGTTCCCAAGTTCGTCCAAGGAGAGGCCCAACACGCGGACGCGCGACTCCAGGTCCGGCGTCCAGGCAAAGCCGACTTCCTTGCCCGTCACGGCCTGGCCTATCGCAGCAGCTCCGTAGGCCGCGAGATGGTCGAATGCGACCTTGATGTCGCCCTTCAATTCAATCGCGTCGCTCATGATCCGCTCCTCGAAACGTTTGCGTCGGCCGCTCGAAGGAGGGCCTCGAGGTAGGCGCAGCCCCATGTCCCCCATTGCCGGTGTGTCCGCTCAAGTAGGGCGTCCCAGCCGCCGCGCTCGAAGAGAGCCTCTCGGCCCCGCAAACCCAATTCGGCGTCGGAGAGGTTTCTGCCAGTGTGTGGAAACTCGTGTCGGCCTCGGCCGTGGGAAGTGCCAATGAGCCGCAGTACTAGATCCGTCTGATCCAGAAGTGCGTCCTCAGCCAACTCCCACGCGATCGCTGCCGACAGTTGCTCGTGGCGCCATCCTCTGGGCAGGCCTGAGGCCGCCTTTGCCTGGCCGATGGCGCGTTGGCTTGTCATCCCGCTCTTGGCCAGCCAAAGGCCGGGATGATCCCCTTCGCGCCACCGCAAGAGACGCTGGAAACGGGGATCCCGTTTGCCTTCGTCGTGCACGAGTCCCGCGAACGACAGCGCAGTCACCAATTGGTCGGAAAGGCCCAATTCCCTTGTTAGCAAGCGCGCCAACCTTTCCACCGCCTGCTGGTGCTGGGCAAGCTGAACAGGATGACGGATCTCCCGTGGAGTGTTTGGCTGGGAGCCCTCGCCATTCAGCGCCTTGTCAGCGTTGGCCTTCTTGGCAGGGTGCCAAACCTGCAGAGACTCGTCATCGGCCAAAGCCTCAGAGCCCGCCAACACCACCCAAAAATCGTCGGGGATGCCCGACGGGCGTGTGTCGTACGCCGGGTATTCGGCCGGGACAACCTCGAGATCCTCAGATTTCAGAAGGGCGGCCAGCAGGTTGAGGCGGTCGTTTCCACGGTCTGCCTCCGGCACGCTGGACAGCCAGCCGCTGACCAATTCCTGAACGCCGCCGCCCACGTCCTCGCCGCCGGAGGCGGTCACCAAACGGTATACGTCGCTCAGCAAATCGACCGCGCCTGCGATCAGTCCGTCTTTGGCGCGGAGGGCCGGCGCTGACGCGGCCAGGCGGACCCAGCGGCGTTTCGGGCGCCCGTCCGGGCCGCCCGGCAGTTCGCCCACATCTTCTCGCTCGTTGCCGTCTGCGGACTCCGTGGTGATGACGCCTTCTTGACGGCTGATGCTTTTCACGGAGTCCAACACCACCAAGTCCCCGGGCCGAAAAGCGAAGGTCGCCACGGCCTCCCTTCCCGACAGGGCCTCGATTCCCGAGGGTCTGACCACAAATGCCCTCCGGCGAGAGATTGACTCTTCGGGTGAGCTCGCGATCGTTCGCCACACCGGCAGGCTTACCGGGAAGACCTCGTGGTTCAGCGGCGGTGTGGCGGCGATCTGTTGGCGCGCTGACGTGTCGTCTTCTGGGAGGCCGGCTCGCACTAGGAGTCCCACCGCCAGGTCTGGGTCGAGGCTGTCTGAGAGCCAAAGGTCGAGCCAGGGCTCGGTCACGGGCCAGTCCCCAGTCCGCGCCCACTCCTTGACGTCCCAGCGTTCAGGTCTGTGAAGAACGCCGCGGGGCAATGACGCGGCGGGCGGTGACATTCCTCCCCCACGGGGATGGATTGACCACGGAGCGAGGCCGAGAGGCGACTCGGCGATCTCTTTCAGCCACTCATACGCCTCGCAGATCTCGGCACCCGCATACGGCCGGGTTGTCGACATGTCCGCAGCGGTCTCATCGGGCACGATCACGTAGACCGGACCGGCGGGGCGGTCCCCTGAGCGGTTCACTCGTCCCGCCCGCTGGGCGATCGCCGACCCGGACGCAAGCTGCGTGACTAGGCATGACAGATTCAGGTCCATCCCCACTTCTACCGTCTGCGTGGCGACGAGGACATCCACTGACGCATCTCCCGCCAGAGTGAAGAGGGGGCTGTGTTCGTTCCGGAGATTGTGAAGCTCGACTGGGCGCATCGGTCCGACCAACGTCACGACTTCCAAGGAGCGACCGAGCCCGGTTGCACTCTCGGATCGAGATCGCCCCGCCGGCGTTTGAAGTCTTCGGGAAACCGCCAAGGCAAGTTCGACCCGGTTTACCACACAGCCCACAGTGGACCCATGCTCTGCATGGGCCTGCCTGACCAGATCGGCTATCTGCCGAGCCATCATGTCGACGTCATGCCGCTTCGGAGACCACGCGCTGGTCGGAACGATGGTGACAGGCTTCGGCCGGGTAAGACGGTCAGCCAGCGTCGCGTCGGAGCCGCCTGCCTCCAGATCCTCAGCTTCCACGCCAATCTCCTGTCCGATGCCGTCCGCCTGAGTCGCCGTCATAGCGCAGACTCCCAGCGGAGGCACGCCGATTCCGGAAGACTCTTCGGTGACGAGCTGGCCGATCCGCCTGCCGGTGGTGACGAGTTGCCGGTTGAGGTGCGCCTCGTCCACCACCATCACGGTGTCGAACGCAAGGAGCCCGGCTTCGCGCGGCCAAGCAAAACGGGTGGAGCCATATCCCCGGAACAGGAGCCGGCTGCCGATCATGTCGGGAGTGCCCGCGATCACCTGGCAGGCGGTCGGGGCGTCGAGCCATTCCCTGTCCGGCTTCGCGCCGCCTCGAAGCTTGGCCGTCACCAGCGGCATGTCAGTATGTTCTTCACCCTCAGCTCTCATTTGGCGCAGTGCGTTGGCCACAGATTGCACCAACGGGTCGGCTCGTGGATTGGCTAGCAAGAGGGCCAAACGGTCGGCTCGTTCGCTGTGGTCATCGACCAAAGCCCTTCTGTCGACTGTGATGGCCAGGCGTCTGGGGGGCCGGGCGGTGCCTTTGCCCAGTCCGGACCGGCATGCTGCCACCGCATTCACGAACGCGTGAATCTCGATCACGGCGCTCTTGCCGGATCCCGTGGGCGCGTCAATTTGGTCTGGCCAGCGGCCCTCCCGCAAAATGTGCTCCACGAGGCGCATCTGCCAGGAGAAGGGCTGTAGACCGTGGTTCACTGCTCCGAAGAAGCGCGGAAAATCAGCAAGATGGACGCTCATGACCCCAACCTCCAACTCTCAGCGACATCCTCCGGCACGTCATTCGGAACCAGGAGGCCGCCACCTAGATGGCGGCTCTGCCCAATCGCGGCGAATGCCGTACCCGCGCCTTCGAGTTCTCCCAACTCGACGCTCGCCTGGTATGGCAGAGGCGCTAGACCCTCCGGAGTCTTGTGGACAAACCGCTCGACCTGGCTGACCGGAAGGGAGTGAACGCTCAACACGCGAACGCCTGCGGCGCGAGCGGCGGCCAACACGAGCCGGTAGCGCTCGCTCCCCCGCGCGGTGGACCAGTGGTCTTGGTCCAACTGATCCTTCCAGACCAACCCAATTGACAGGGTCACCGCATCCGCAAGCGACCAGTTGTGGCCTTGGGCGCGCGTTTCCACAACGGCGGGTAGCACGGACCAGGTCCGGTACAGCCCGTCTTCCGGCGGCCGCCAGAAGGCGGCCGCGTCGACCAGCGCGGACCGGTCGGCATCCACAGAGAGCCTCACAGCGCGGCCGAGCGCGCGGATGGTCTCGGCCGCCATCAGCGCTTCTCCGATCACGGCAACGTCGGCGGGATCCGCGCTCCGGGGCACCGCCACCACAAACGCTTGGCGCGTTGGAATGGGTTCAGCGGTACAAGCCGAAGCGGACACGATCTGGATAGCCAGCCGATTCGAAGGCTTCGCCACGCCCTCGGCATATCTGCCGGTGAGTAACGAGGGAGCGTCTCCATCGAAATGCGAAATCAGGGTCTTCCGAAACGCGACGCTGAAGGCCACGGCCTGTTCCCTGGTGATCCGTGCGCTGGCCTCAAAAGGAACCACCCAGCACCATTCCCAGGGTCCTTCGGCTGGTTGCGCGTCAACACTCTGGAATCGTTCGATTCCCAAACTGGATGAGCAGACTGCGGGCGTGAGCTCCCTTTCATCCGTTTTCGAAGCGTCAGCGCTCACGGTGGGAACCTTGGCGCTGGCCTCTAGGTCATGGAGTTGCGAGAGTGCGGCGGTTCGGCCCCTTCTGGGGACCGCGAGGTCGAGCGAGCCCGGTCGCCGCGAACCGAGCCGAGCTCCGGGGTTCCGGCGGTGCGACAGGCGGGGCAATGCCGCGCGCTCCACTCTCAGCCGAACAGGCGAGTCCGCCTGGCCAAGATAGGGGACGTCAGGGCAGAGCGCCTCAAGGCTTTGGCGCACATCCGGCGGGGGGTCGGTCTCCCAAACCCAGCAGACGGAACCTCCCAGCGCCACGCCCGCAAGATCTTGCTTGCCAATTTGCTTGATGCCGGTTCGTTTGGGCTTCAGCAAGCCGAGGTTCCGGTAGGCGGTGGCATCAGTCCGGCTCTGGGCACGGGTTGGCATCACCATGCCATCTGATGGGTTCTCTTCGATCCATTCCAATGCGGCGGTGTCGGCCGGGCACGGGCGAAGCGTTGACTGGCCGGCCGTTTCGGCGCGGGTGCCGGAGCCAGCTGCGGCGAGCAGCGCGGCATGAAGCCGCGCCTGGGACGGAAACAAGTCGACCTCTCCCTGCCCTGTGTGCCCGCGATATGTGCCAAACGGAAAGGTTGCGACAATCGCGAAGGCCATGATCAGTCCTCGGGCGTCTCGTCAGCGGCACCGGCCAAGACGGCGGGATTCCCCGCGACGTCGAAGCACTGGCCGTGCCAATCGAGGCCCGCAACGTGCGCGGCGTGGCTGATGGCGGCGTCCAAAAGGGCGTCGGCCTGCTCAATCGAGGACGGTTCCAATTCCTCAAATGAGCCGCCGCGCTGGTCAATAACCATGCGGGTCGGCCCCGCCTCGACCAGGTGGCAGTTGGCGCGTATGTAGAGTTCCGCGTTGGAGCGGGTGAGTCCGTTCAGAGCCAATGCCGCCAGCACTGCCCGCAGCGCCGCATCGCCCTCGGGCCCTTTGCCGAATCGGATTTGCCTGAGGGAAGCGAAGCTCACGACTTGGGTCCTGGTGACCGCGCGGCACGACACGGCCCCGAGTTGCGAGAGCGTCGGCGGGATCCCGCCGAATCCGAGCGCCGAGGCGCTGGCCTTTTCCCCAGCTTTCAGCTTGCGCGCGCCGTCAACGACCTTCTTGAAGGTGGCCGCGCTCAATTCGTCCTCCTGTTGTACGGCGAGGGCTTCCAACGTGGCGCCGTCCAACTGCGCGCTCATGCCGATCGGATCGACGCGCGCGCCGCCCTTCTTTGGCGTGGAACGCTCTGTCGCGCCGCCCTGGTCGGTCAGGACGCCGATGATCTCGCCGGTCACAACACTCGGCCAGCGGCCTTGCCTGGCCTTTCGCGAGGCGTCCCAGCTGCCTAAAGCAAGCGAACAGGGTGACAGGTTGAGCAGATCCCACGCGTTGGCGGGCGACGAGTCACGTGCCGCTCGGTAGGCCGCGTGCTGGGTCACCGGCTTTCCATCTACCGTGCCGGCGCGGACGTGTGCGTCAAATGCGCGGTGAGGCAGTTCAAGGTCGGTGTAGCTCTCCACAAGACCGTCCCGCTCATAGGTCACCCGGATTCGCGGCAGGCGGCCGAGGACGGCGTTCCCGTCATCGATGGCCTGCACAAGGGCGATCTCCATGCGGTTCCGGGAGGATTGGGCCGAGTCGATGAGGACCGTGTGGACGGCTTCCCCGTCTACGAAGCGCACTTCGTAGACGTAAGTGCCAAGGTCGCCTCGCGGCGACGCGTATTTTGCCGGGGCGATGGCCGCCTGCGGACCTGCGGCCGGCGCCAACGGCGTGGTGGCGCTGAGGGCGCTGGGCCCCCCGGCCGAGGTGGCTTGCAGCAAGAGATTGAAATCGAGGTTTGCCATGATGGCAGCTCCTTAGATCGCTGGATCAAGTTGGCGCCGGTTGGTGCCGACTCCGAAGCTAGACGCCGCCTCTGACAGTCAAAAGAAACGTCGAGCTCGCCCCCAATAGACCAAACCCTACACCATGAATCCCAGTATATGGCAGACCACTTAGCGGCATGCTATGCTTGGGGTGCCAGCTGGTCCTCATCTATCGGCTCGGAGCGGGAAAGGAAAGGGGTACAGGCCAGTGCTCACTCGAACTGTTGTACTGGTGCGCCGGGTCGCTTGGGTCCGATGAGATCCCAAGCCACCCGGCGTCGAAGCAGCATTGCGCTGCGAATGAAGGGCGCCCCGGCCTTGCAGGCGCTGCACCTTGGATGCCGCAAGACAAGAAGTGGTCGGCCATCCCTCAATGAAGGCTTCCTTGGCAGTCTACCCACGGGAACTCGCCGCAAGTTGGGCCGCGTCGGAACTAGTAATGAAATGGCAAAAGGCAGGACCTTGGCCTCTGTCTCGGGCAGTGGACACCACTTAAACGTGACCATCAGATCACATGGCTATGACCTGCGGCTATGCCTCCCGTGCGCCCCGCGACTTGTTCGTGTGGCGAACATCACAGGCCGCGGGCCTACCTCGGCGCGCATGCGGCCGGTACGATTTACGGAAATTACTTAGCCAACGAAGGGGGAGTTGGTCATGGCTGATAGGTCATTGCGGGGCAGCGGGATTGGGTTTCAGTCGCTGGAGTCCGAGGACGGCGTCGAGTTCGCTGAACGAGTCGAAGTGGCCTATGACTGCCCCGACGGCCACACGACCATCTTGCCCTTCGCCCTCGAAGCTGAAGTCCCGGACTATTGGCAATGCCGGTGCGGCATGGTGGCGATCCTCCGGGACGCGGTGAACCCGATCCTGCCGAAGGAGAAGCGCCAACGCAGCCACTGGGACATGCTGATGGAACGCCGCACGGTCGAGGAGCTCGAAGAGGTCCTCGCCGAACGACTCGGCGTTTTGCGCGCCCGCCGCGCCGAGCAAACCGTCGCCGCCTGAGGCGAAGGACCGCGCGGGGGCCGGGAAAGAACGCCCTGATCAAGCGGTTGGCCGCCGGCGGCGGGCCGACTGGACCTTCGCCAGGCGCGCGCCCACCCCGGCGACTGCCAAGCCCAGCGGCCCGATCATCAAGGCCCAGCAGACCGCGTCCCCGATCCGCGTCGCGGGCGTGATGGAGGTCCGCAGGGGCAGGTCGGCTATGAAATAGGCGGGCTCATAGAGCGACGTCAAAGGGGTCAGCAGCGACCCATCCGGCGCGATCGCGGCCGAAACCCCAACGGTGGAAATCTGGACGGTGGCGCGGCCGTGCTCAATGGCGCGCAGGCGCGCCATGGCGAACTGCTGCGTGGACTCCTCGCTGAAGCCGAAGGACGCGTTGTTGGTCTGCACCACCACGACCTCGGCGCCCTCCCGCACCACGTCCGCGACGATCGAGTCGTAGGCGACCTCGAAGCAGATGATGTCCCCCAGTGCCACCTCGCGCCCAAGCGCGGCGCCGTCGAACCGCATCACCCCCACCTCGGAGCCGGGCAGCATGTCCGTGTTGATCAAGTCGACCTTGGAGGTGAAGAGCCGGAAGAACGACCGGGCGGGCATGTACTCCGCGAACGGCGCCGGATGGCGCTTCGCGTACACCTCCACCACGCCCAGCCCCGGCTGCCACAGCAAGCCCTGGTTGTACCGGTTGGAGCGGTTGACGTACTCCATGGCCCCGACCAGCACGGGCACGCCCAACTCATCGGCGGCGGCCTCGATCGAGGCGTACGCCTGCTCGTCGGTCCTGGGGTCTATGTCGGTCGAGTTCTCCGGCCATAGCACAATGTCGAGCCGCTCCCCCTTAGCGGCCACCTGGGCGGCCAACTCCCGGCTGACTTCCACATGGTTCTCAAGGACCTCGCGCTGGCGAGCGAACAAACCCTCCGACGTCACCTCGACGTCGCCCTGCACCGCCCCGACCTTGAGCGACCCGCCCTGCGCTGCGGCGTTGATCGGCGCGGTCAACGGCAACAAGACCGCCGCCGCCGCCAGGGCAACAGCCCAGGCGAAGGTCCGCCAGCGCCCCCCGGACCCGCCGGGGCGCCCAGCCCGCGCAACCCCCGAGCCCGCCCCCGCCGATGCCGCCGGGCCGCGCCGGGAGCCCTTCCCCGCCCCGCTCGCGGTGCCAGCCCCAGAACCGGTGCCAGAACCAGCTTTGGGACCGGCCGTGGAAGCTGTCCCGGCACTCCGCGCCGCATTCGCCGCGGCCGCGCGGGCCCGTGTTCCGCCCCCCGCCCTCGCAGGGCCCCGCCAGCGCGTCAGCGCCAGCACCGCCACGCCCAACGCCGACCCGGCCAAAGCCGCCGCCAATCCGACCAGCGGCACGCCGCCCAGCCAGGCCCAACGTGCCATGGGCCCGACGGCCTGGGTGAAACCGAGCCTCCCCCACGGGAACCCGCCGAACGGGAAGAACTGGCGGAAAGTGTCGGCGGCGGTGAAGGCGAGGGCGAACAGGACGGCATCGGGCACGGAGGCCGAGCGGTCCCGCAACAGGAACCGGGCATACCCGTACAAGACCGCGCTCAAGGCCAGAAGCGCGGCGCTGGTCAAGCTGAGCGCCAAATACGGGAGCACGCCGGCGGCGTTGTAAGCCCAGGTGAGCATGGGCAGGAACTGGGCCAGCCCGAAGACCAAGGCGACCGCGAACCCCCGCCAGGGCCTGAGCGTCCGCAGCGTGAGATAGAGCAAAGCCAGCGCCGCTGGGGCGGCGAACCACCAACCCGCCGGGCGGAACGACAAATATGAGACGACTCCCGCGACCGCCGCGACAATCCAAACGGTCCAACGGGGTGGGGCAGCCGGCATGACGCCCGATCATACCGGCCCCGGCCAGCGTCCACCGGCCTAGTTCGCCCCAGCGCTCGGCCCGGCCTGGCTTCGGCCTCGACGCCAGCCCAGGTCCCGGTCCCGACCCGGCCCGGCCCGGCCCGGCCCAAGTCTCAACGCCACCCCGGCTTCGGCCCGAACGCCCGGCCGCCGGGGACAAGGAAAGGATCAAACGGCCCCGGACTCCAGACCGGCGAGGGGGCGGCGCCCGCTCACCCTTCGGACCAGGTCGAGCCTGTTTTCTACTGAGCGGCGGGCGCCGGCGCAGCCTAGGGCTAATACGCGGGGGGCGACTCGCTCAGCGTTGTCGCGGGACGATTACTCAAGCTGCACTAGGAAAGCTACTCGACACGCCGATGGATGCCAAACTGGCTGTGTCGCGCCTCGGCGTGTCTGAAGCTGAACTTCAAAGCCCGCCGCGAAGTCACAGGTCAGCGGCCACAACCCCGCGCCGCAGAGCGTTAATGGCGGCGTCCGCTACCTCAAATAGCCGCTCTTCGGGGGCAACGGCCCGGATATGGTCAAGAACGTCGATCAAGCGTGTCACCAGACGGACAAAATCTCCGGGCGAGAGCAAATCCGAGGTCAGCGTGCTAAGGAGGGTTCGCCCCGAGGCCCACCGCCACACCGTCGCGGACGCGGCCGGCTCCACCCCCTGCGAGGGCGCCAAAGAATGCCGCTCCTCCGCCTCGCGGATGCGCGCCCAAGCCTCCTCCTGGGCGCTGACCGCCTCCCTGATCGGGCGGCTCAGCGGCTCCACCGGCGGCGTCAGATCGCTCCTCGGCTCGTACACCAGCGCCGCCACGGCCGCCGCCAGGCCCGCCGGGTCGAGTCCGTTCCACACCCCCGAGCGCACGCATTCCGCCATCACCAAGTCCCGCTCGGCGTAGACCCGCGCCAGGATCCGGCCCGCCGCCGTGACGTGGCCGTCCTTCAGGTAGCCCAAGTCCTCCAGCACCGAGCTGACCCGGTCGAACTGCCGGGCCAAGGAGCCCGTGCGATTCTCCATTGAGCGGACCAGGCCGTTCCGCTGCCGCACCGCCTTCAGCCAGCGCCGTGCCCAGCGCGCGTGCGCCTCCCGGTCCGGGCAGTTGTGCACAGGGTGGGCTTTGAGCGCCGCCCGCAGCTCGGCGACGGTCGGCTCGGGTCCGTCCCCCGCGCCCGATGCCGTCCCCGTGCCCCCACCCTGACGCCCGGGGGCGGCCCCAATCGGATCGGCCCCGACCGGGTTCCCGCCCGGCCGCCCGTTCGTCTGGCCGGTCGCGGGGCCACTCGGCGCCCGCCCGGCGTGGTCAAGGGCCGCCTCGGCCTGGGCGCCGGCGGCGCGCGTCCGGTCGCTCGTCCAAGCGGGCGGGTCGCCGGGTGCCGGCGCGGCGGCGGCATCCAGGTCCGCTCCGAGGCGGACCAGTTCGCGCGCCATGCGGGCGCGCTCCTCCGGGGTTTTGACCGCGTCCCCGGCCTTGAGTTTGATGTGGCCCACCTTGGCGACGGCGGTGTCCGCCAGGACGATCCGGCGGGACTTGCCCTTCTCCGTCAGCACCAGCGGCCGCCCCGCACCCGTCTTGCCCGCGTGGACCACCAGCAGCAGGCCCCGGTTCTGGCCGCCCGCCAGGCGCAAAACGTCGCCGCGTCTGAGTTCGGCCACCACCGTCCGGGTTTGGTCGCGCCGTTCGGAGGCTCTCGACTTGGAGGCCGTCTTCTCGGCCAAGCTCAACTGGTCGCGCAGCGCCTGGTATTCGGCGAAGTCGCCCCGGTCGCACTCCATCGCCTTGGCGTAGCCGTCAATCCCCTGGTCCAACCGCCTGAGCTGGTCGGTCAGGCCGACCACCGACCGGTCGGCCTGGAATTGGGCGAAGGACAGCCCGAGCACCTGGCGCGCCTCCGCTGGCCCCAGCCGCTGGATCAGGTTGACCGTCATGTTGTAGGTCGGGTGGAAGGCGCTGCGCAGCGGATACGTCCGCTTGGAGGCCAACGGCAGCACCTTGGCTGGCGCCACGCGCGGCCCGGCCACCACCACCGCGTGGCCCTCCACGTCAATGCCGCGCCTCCCGGCGCGACCCGTCAACTGGGTGTACTCCCCCGGGGTCAAATCGGTGTGGGCGGTGCCGTCCCATTTGTCCAGCCGGTCGATCACCACCGTGCGCGCGGGCATGTTGATCCCCAACGCGAGGGTCTCGGTGGCGAAGACCACTTTCAGCAGCCCCGCCTGGAACAACTCCTCGACCGCCTCCTTGAAGAGCGGCAGCATGCCCGCGTGGTGCGGGGCGAAGCCCTGGGCGGCCCCGGCCAGGAAGTCCGGGAAATCGACCACGCCCAGGTCCGCCGGCGCCAAGGCCATGGCCCGGCGCTCCAGCACCTCCCGGATGCGGTCCGCCTCCGCCTGGTTGGTCAGCACCAGGCCGGCGGACCGGCACTGGGCGGCGGCCGCCTCGCAGCCCGCCCGCGAGAACACGAAGAAGATGGCGGGCAGCAGGCCTTCGCGGTCCAGCGCCTCGACCACCGCGAACCGGGGCAGCGCCCGGTTGGCCCGGCCGCCGCCGGGACCACCAGGGCCGCGCGTCCGCCCCCTCCCCGTGTGGGGCCGGCCGTGGCCGTGGAAGGCCCCCACGGTGCGCCCGCCCCCCGAACCCGACCGGTGGCTTTGGGATCTTTGCCCTATCAACGCCAACTCGGGATTCAAGTTGGTCGACTGCCCGCCGGAGGGAGTGGGCGCGTACAGGTCTTTCAGCCCCTCGCCGGTCAGGACGTGCTGCCACAGCGGCACCGGCCGGATGTCCGAGACCACCACCCGGACCGCGCCGCGAACCAGGGCCATCCACTCGCCGAACTCCTCCGCGTTGGAGACCGTCGCGGACAGGGCCACCACCTGGACCGATTCGGGCAGTTGGATCAGCACCTCCTCCCAGACGGGGCCCCGGAAGCGGTCCGCCAGGTAGTGGACCTCGTCCAGCACCACCAGTCCCAGCCCCGCCAGGGCGGTCGCGTCCGCGTACAGCATGTTGCGCAGCACTTCCGTGGTCATGACCACGATTGGGGCCTCGGGGCGGATCGACTGGTCGCCGGTCAACAGCCCCACGGAATCGGAACCGTAGCGCTCCGACAACTCGCGGAACTTCTGATTCGACAGGGCCTTGATCGGCGTGGTGTAAAAGGCCCGGCGCTGGGACTTGGCGGCGGAGGCGGAGCGGCGCCGGACGGCATCGGGCACCGGCGCGGCGCCCTCCTCCACGCCCAGGGCGTGGTCAATGCCGAACAACGCGACAACGGTCTTGCCGGCGCCTGTCGGAGCCGCCACCAACACGGACTCCCCCGCCGCCAAACCCAGGCAGGCCTCGCGCTGGTACGCGTCCAGCGGAAAACCCAAACCCGCCGCGAACTGGTCCAACGGGGCCTCGCCCTGGCGGGCCTTGAACGCGGCGAAGGCCTCGGCCGGGGAGGTCACCGTTTGCCCGCCAGGACCCGCAAAGCGCCGGGCTCGCAACGACACGACAGGGGCAGCGGGCCCACCCGTTCGCCGTCCGTGTGCGCGTCGGGGGGCTGGGCGCCCAGGTCCGGGCGCGCCTTGACGGTCACCTCGCGGCCCCTGAGGACCGTCACGGCCGGATGGGTGACGTGCGTGCCCCGGTAGACCCTGGGGAACACGGCCAACAGCGTGGCGACCGACACGGGGCCCGCGATGACCACGTCCAGCATGCCGTCGTCCAGCGAGGCGTCCGGGGCTATGTGCATGCCCCCGCCAATGTCCGAGCCGTTGGCCACCGCCACCAGCGCCGCCGCGGACTGCCAGGCCAACTCGCCGTCAATGTCAATCTCGAACCCGTACGGCTTGTAGCGGGCGAGCTCCTTGAAGAGCGCCCTCACATACACGGATTCGCCGCGCGGCCAGGTCAGCTTGTTCGCGGTCGCGTTGGCGGCGGCGTCGAAACCGGCCGACAGCACCCCGGCGTACCACTCCGACATGGAGTGGCTTGTGTCGGTGACGCGCACCGCGTCTATCACGCGCGGGCCGGTCTCCAGCCCCTCCTCGATCAGGTCGATGGCCAACTCCAAGTCGTGGAGTGGCAGTCCCAGGATGCGGGCCACGTCGTTGCCGGTGCCCAGCGGGATGATCCCCAGCGGCAGGGTGGTCCCCGCCACCACGTTCACCCCCAAGTGCGTCATGCCGTCCCCGCCCGCCACGACCAGCGCGTCCACCCCGTCCACCACCGCCTGGCGCGCGGAGGTGTGCGCGCCCGCCAGGTCCGGGGCGGACAAGTCCACCACCTGGTGCCCGCGCTCTTTGAAGATTTGGGCCACCTTGGCGCCCCGGTTCTCGGCCTTGCCTTTGCCCGCTGTCGGGTTCACCACCACGCCCAGCACGGCCACGTCAGTTCGCCCCGCCCAGATAGGCGGACGCGCAAGCTTTGCCCGCCGGACGGTCTTGGCGGTTCGGCCGCCCAAGGGAGCCGGCCAGGCCAAGTTCGCCCGCCAAGCGGCCGATGCCGTCCGGCCCGGCATCCCGGTATCCGGCCAGCACCGCCCAGGCGTCGTAGGCCGCCTGATGCCGTTCTTGGCGGCGCCGGCGGCGGGCGGCCTTGCGGTCCCAGCGCGCCTGCACGCGTTCCATCAGGTCCTCCGGCTTCGCGAACACCGCGACTTCCGGGACCGGGGCGGGCTCAAAAGCGCTGTTGGCCGAGTCTGCGGCGGTGCCCGCCTTGTCAGCCGCGGCCGAGGCCGCCTCCATTAAGGCCTTGACTTGCCGCCACAGCCAGCGCAGGCCGAAGAAGACCCCGACCAGCCAAGCCGCGATCAAACCCGTCCAAAGCCAAAACCACACGGTCCCACAGCCTACCGAAGCGCCGCCGCCGCCGCTTTCGCGATCCGCTCCCGGAGCTCGGCCGGGGCGAGGACCTCAATCCCGCCGCCCGCGCCCAAGGCCATCGCCGTGATCCACGCGGGGTTGACCACGCCCAATCTGACCTGCAACGCCCCGCCCGCCAGCGGCAACGGGGGCGCCAAAGTCTCCAACTCCTCGGCGCGCCAGCGTTCGCGGGGCGCGAAGACGGCATCGACCACCAACTCCGCGCGGTTGGACCAACCGGTGCGGCGCGGCCGGTACGGGTGGGTCTCCGCCGGTTCGTCGCCGGCTTGCGGGTTCGCCATGCGGTCCAGGCGGAAATGCCGCTCCGCCTCCGCGTCCAGGTCCCAGGCGGCGAAGAGCCAATGGTCCTGGGCGCTGAACAACTCCAACGGGTCCACCCGCCTTTGGCTGAGATCGCCCGCCTGGTTGACGTAGTCGAACGTCAGGCGGCGGTTTTGGGTGATCGCCTGGCGGACCGTCTCCAGCGTTGGGCCGCCTTGCGGGAGGTTGAAATCGACGCCCGCCGCCGTTCCCAGCGCCTCCTCCAGTTTGACGCGCGCCGATGCCGCCGCCGAGGCCTCGCTCAGCCCGCCCGCCTCCTCCACGGAGCGCAGGGCGGCTATCAGCGTGATGGCTTCGACTTGGGAGAGGCGGGCCGGGCGGTCCAGCCCCTGGGAGTCGATCAGCGCTACCTCCGACTCGTCCTCAGACCAGGCGAAATCCAACAGGTCGCCGCCCGCCCGGCTCCTGCCCACGTCCGTCCAAAGCAGGTACAGGTCGCGGTGGATCTCCTCCGGGCTGACGTCGAACCGCTCGGCCAGCTCGGCCAGCGTGACCGTGCCGCGGTCGCCCAGGTAGGAGACCACCGAGACCAGCCGCGCGGCGCGCGCGGCGCCGCGCTCCTTCGGGTTGCGGCGGGCGGAGCGGGCCGGGCGCTGATACGGCAGAGGCGGTTCGGCCTCGCCCCGATGGGCCCGGGCGGCGCCCCGCCAACGCTGTTGCACCTCCTCCCTGAGGCTCGCGGGTTCCACGACCTCGAGCTGCGCGCCCCATGCGGCCAGTTCGAACGGATCGGCGCTGGGCACCCGCCAAAGCGCGCGCCCGGCGTGGGTTAACGGGTGGGCGTCGGCGGCGGGGGCGGCCGCGGCGTTGAGGCCAGCGGCGGGAACGGCATCGGCGGTGCCGGGGGCTGCAACGGCGGCGGCGGGAACGTCGGGAACGTCGTCGGCAGCGGCTGGACGTGCGTCGATGAAGTCGGGGACGGCATCGGCGGCGGGAAAGGCGTCAGCGGCGTGGGGAACGCCATCGGCGGAGGGATGCGCGCCCTGGAGCGCAAGCACGTGGGCGGCGGCGGGAACCGCCCAGACCAAAGACGGGCCCGTCAGGGGGCGGTCCAGGGCGGCGGCGAGCTTGGACGTGACCGCTGCGGGGGCTGGCGGGTCGAAGGCCCCCACCTGGCCCACGGGCGTGACGGGGCCGATGATCCGGCGCAAGTTGAACACGCGCTCGGCCTGGCGGTCCAGGTCGAAGCCGTAGAGGTACCAAATGCCGCCGCGCTTGGCGAGGCGCCAAGGTTCCACGTGGCGTCGCGCGAGTTGACCGGTGGCCCCGGTGACGTGGTCGAAGCGGACTCGTCGGCGGTCGGCGATGGCTCCGATCAGCGGGGCGGCGCCCTCGGTGGGCGCGTAGAGGGCCAGGTCCAGGCCGTCGGCCGGATCGGGCCGGAGGTCGGCTTCCTCAAGGGGGGCCAGCTTCGTCAGGACCCCCCTCGCGGCCCACTCGATCTCGGAGCCGCGCCAGGCGCCCAGGGCCAAGGCGATCGCGGCGTGCTCGGGGGGCGTGAACTGGAGGGGCGGCATGGCGTAACCGGCGCCTCCCAGGCGGTAATGCCCCTGGTCGGATTCCTCGAGGGCCACCCCCAGCGCCGAGCGCAGCGCGTCTTTGGTGCGCTCGAAGGTGCGTTCCTCCGTGATCTCCAACACGGCCATCAACTGCTCGCGGCTCAGTCCGCGCGGATGCACCATCAACGCGATGATCAGGTTCAACAGGCGGGCCGCCGTCTGGTCGCTGCCGCTCACGAATCCAACGTATAACGTTGAGGCGTGGTTGAGGCGATTGAGTGGGCGCGCGCCGTGGTCTTGAGTTCCCGCGAGGCGCATCCGGGTCTCCAAGAGTTGACGTGCCGGCTAGACGGCGGCGCCGAGGTCTTGGCGATCGCGTACACCGAGTTGGTCGGTGCCCTCTCCCCCGGCGCGCCTGTCTGGTTGAACACCAAGGCTTTGACCTTGGGACTGGGCACGGGAGGCGCGGCGTTTGTGATCGGTCCGAGCCTGGATCCTGGGACGCCAGGCCTTGAGAAGGCGGTTCAGGCGGAAACTGAGAAGGGCCGGCCGGAGACGGGCGGCCACTGGTGCGCTTCGAACCCGCCGCCCGCGCCCTCAGCGCCTGAGACGCCAAAGGTCGGTCAGGCCCCCGACCGTCCCAGGGAGGATTCGGGTTTCCTGGTCAAAGCCCGTTACACGCCCATGCAAGTGGCCACCCGAGGAGTCGACTCGCCCCATTCGCAGTACCACGACGTGTTGCGG
Source organism: Bifidobacteriaceae bacterium (assembly GCA_031281585.1). Classification (NCBI taxonomy): domain Bacteria; kingdom Bacillati; phylum Actinomycetota; class Actinomycetes; order Bifidobacteriales; family Bifidobacteriaceae; species Bifidobacteriaceae bacterium. The sequence goes on from JAITFE010000067.1 coordinate 92,694, forward strand.
CGGGCGGAATCCCTGGAGCGTATGCCGGTAGTCGTGGCGGATCTGCATTCTTGTCTGCCCGCGATCTGCGCCGCCATCCGCCACGACGCCCTGGCGGCCGGGCAGCCTCAGCCCCGCCTGGCCTACGTGATGACGGACGGCGCCGCCCTGCCGATCGCGTTCTCCAAGACTGTGGCGCGGCTGGTCAAAGGCGGGGTGCTTTGCGCCACCATCACCGCAGGCCAGGCCTTCGGAGGTGACTTCGAGGCGGTGTCGGTCCACTCCGCCTTGCTCGCCGCGAGGCACGTCGCTAAAGCCGACATCACGATTTGCGTCCAGGGGCCCGGCAACTTGGGCACGGACACCCGCTGGGGATTCTCGGGCGTCGCCGTGGGCGATTCCGTCAACGCCATTTCCGTGCTAGACGGCCAACCGGTCGGTTGCCTGCGGGTGTCGGCAGTGGATCCCCGTCCGCGGCACCGCGGCTTGTCCCACCACTCGTTGACCGCCTACGGGCGGGTGGCGTTGGCGCGGGCTGACCTGGCGGTGCCCGTCTTCGAGGGCGGCCTTGCAACCCTGGGCCATGTGGTGGAGGCGGCAGCCGGGCGCTTGGCCGAACGGCACAGTCTCCACCGGGTGTCGCTTGACGGCCTGATGGGGGCGCTGGAACAGACGCCGGGCCTCAGCACCATGGGGCGCACCCTGGAAGACGACCCGGCCCCGTTCCTGGCCGCCGCTGCGGCGGGCCGCCTGGCGTACCGCCTTGGACCGGCTGTGGGCTCCGCCGCGTGAGCCGGTGGCTGGGGCGCGTACGGCGCTCCTTCTTGGCGCGCCCGGCACAGGCCGACCGTTCGCGGTCCGCGAGGGGAGGATTCTGTCTACTCTGTCTGCACTAGAGCCGAATCTTGTCCACTTCGGCACGAGCTCCTGATCGGTGACCAGCGGAGAAGCCGAAGGGTCATAGACAGAACCGGGCTCTCGCGGACAATTGGCAGACACGATCCGCCTTTCGCGGTGGTCTAACAGACAGAACCCGGCTTTCGCGGGCTCAGACCGACGGGCCGAACGACCAATCTGGCTGGTCGGGCCGGTGGTAGCCCACCGGCCCGACCAGCTATTTCAGTTGGGTCGCGCGTCTCCTCGCGACGCCCATCCGGTGTTGGACTAGCGGCGGTGCGTCCCGGCCCGGCTTGTGCGGCTCGACAAGAGCATCGCCAAGCCGAGCGCGAAGATCCCCAACGCGACCCAGGGCACCACCGGCGCGGTGCGCGAGCCTGTGACCGCCAACGCCGGGGCCTTGACCGGCTGAGACGCGGAGGCCGCGCCAGCCGAGCCCTGCGGCTGTGCGGCTGGCGCCCCCGCGCCGCCGACCGAGCCCGCGAGGTCCGCCTGGCTCGCCCCGGCGGAGTCCGGTTCGGCCGCGACGAGCCAAGCGGCGCCCGGGGTGGGATCGCACGCGTCGCCCAAGCCATCCTCATCTGTGTCGACTTGTTCCCAGTTGTAGTCGTTCGGGCAGTTGTCGAGTTCCGGGGGCGTGTAGTCGCCGTCATTCGTCACCAGCACCCTGGCGGACGCGACCGCCGTCCGGCCCTGAGAATCTGTCACGCGCACTGCGACAACGCCATCGAACGCGTCGTTGAACTGGCGGGTGACAAGTCCCTCGGTGGTGGTCTCATCCCAGATCTGATCGCCGTCGAAGTCCCACTCGAACTTTTCCAGCAGACCTGCTTCGGCCATGGAGCCTCTGGCGTCGAAAGCGATCGTGGTGCCCACCTGCTGCACCCCCGGATTGTCGAGCGAGGCGATCGGCTCGGCCAGGGCCGAGTCAATGGCTTCGGTCAGCGCGGCCACGCCATCAGCGCCGGCGGCGTTGATCACCTGGCCACCCGTGGCCGCGGCCAGGGGCGCCAGCGCCTGGAGCCCCGATCCGCTCGTGTCGACGGCGTACACTTCGGCGCCGCCCACCTCGAGCGCCTTGGCCGCAACATCCTGCGCGGTCGGACCGCCAGCGGTGCCGACGCTGTCCGCCTCATCGCCGAAGACAACCACCACTTTCCGGTCGGCGGAGGCCGGCAGCTCATCAAGAGCGGTCATAATTCCCTCATAGGCCGAGGCCGGCGTGGGTGAAGCTCCGTCATCGCTCGCGGTCAGGTTCTGGACCGAAGACTGTGCCTCTGCCACAGAATCCGTTGACGCCAGAGCGACCTCCGCTTCAGCGCCGTATTCGACCAGCGAGAAGCTGGGTGCCTGCGACTGGTCGTCAACCTTGTCCACCACTTCTCCGATTGCCTCCCTGACGTCGGCGATCTGGGGCTCCATTGAACTGGCCGTCTTGACCACGAAGGAGACACCAACAGGCGAGCCCGCGAAGGTGTTCTGATAAGCCCGGTTTGGGATGCCAATTTCACGGGCGAGCTCCATTGCGATCTCGTGGTGCCCGGTGATGTTCGGGTGGTACCACTCGTGATATTCCGAACTTGGCGTTGACTGGATCACACCATCGCTGCCCGCCTCACCTCGGGTCTCGGTCAACTCATTTGCCCAGCGATATGCGTTGCGGTCGTCTGCATGGGAATCTTGCTCATGCCCGGCGAACAGGGTGGGCAGCGATGAAATGTAGCGAACCCGCATGTGGTGCTTCGGGTGCTGGTTCCACTGGTCCACCAGCTTTTCCTGTTGGATGGTGGCTGCCTCGACCACCCTGCGGACTTCAGTGGCGGCCTCGTAGTCTTCACCTGTGAAATAGGCCTGAAGAACGTAGTCCGGGTCCACCTTGGCGATGTGCGCGTAACCGATCAGGACCAGTTCGGCGCGGCTCGGGTCCACGGCGTTCTCGATCTCCTCAAGCGCCTTCCACAGGCCTATCCCAAGGTCGGTGCCCATGGGGTCTTTCAGATTGTCGTCCTCGTCGAGAATGCCCATTCCCGCGCGAGCGGCATCCACCCTCTCCTTGCACCCGACTGGACCGCGTAGGACCGGGAAGAAACAGTACTCGACCACAGAGGTGAAATCCACACCCGGGTCGTTCCCTCCCGTTGTGAGCATGACCAGGTCGGCGGTCTTCAGCTTGGCTTTGGCTTCGTTGATTTGCGACGGCCGAATCACGTCCTTCTTGATGATGAAGCCGCTCCTGAATGTCTCGTCCTTGTAGATGGAACTTGTCATGTCGCCGCCGCGGGCGACATTGGTGACGGTGGCGGCAACTCCTTGCTCCCTCAGCCACTTGGCGTATTCCTGACCCCAGTTGCAGGCGCTGCGGAAGTAGGCCTTGCCCTGGGCCTTCTCGTTCTCTAGAGCGTAGGAGCCGGCGCCGTTGCCTGCGGTGTAGGAATCACCCAACAGCACAATTGAAAGTGAGGGCTGGGTCGACGAGGCGGCTGAAGGCCCTTCGGAAGGCGGGGCAGCACCATCGCGATGTTGGCATTCAGGCTCATCCGGGTTGGCAGTTTTCGCCAGCGCGGCCGAGGTGCCCGCGAGCTTCGGAAGCGAAGCCGCGGTGGCTGTTCCTTGAGCGCTGGACGGCAGACCGACCAGCAGCATTGACAATCCGACTAGCGAAGTGGTTAATCCGAAACGATGGCGTTGACTTGGTTTGTGGCGTTTCATATGGGCGGTTTCCTTCATGTGGGGGGGGTTGCGCTCGGGCGAGACGCACATTGATCGTACTGCCGCGGGGCCGCCCCTGCTTACCCACGCAGCGGCGGCCGCCGGGAGCGAACCTGGCTGCGATCCACAACCGTGACACTCCGTCAACTGCTGTGAAACCCACCAGAAACCGCAGGGCGGTTGACTTGGCAGCGTTCCGCCTGTTCCGGACACTCCTCTTGGCGAAAGGACGCCCATGCGCACGCGCGATTCCTCGATTCCCAGGCCTACACGTTGGCTCGCCCAGGCGGGATCAGTCGCCCTCGCCCTGTGCCTGGCATTCGGCGCGGCGGCCCCTGCTGGCGCGGTTTCGCCAACCGAAGCGGCGTGGGACGCCCTCGGTTCGCGGCTGCAAGCCGTCATCGACGAAGCCGGCGCCGATGGCGTCCGGATGGGGATTGCGGTAGCCGATCTGAGCGGGACCTACGGCGGCTTGACGTCATCGCTCGGGAGCGCGGAGCCGTACAAGGCTGCGAGCGTCATCAAATTGCCGCTGCTCGCCCTGCTCATGGACTACGCCGACCAGGGGACGTTGAGCCTTGGCGAGTTGGTTCACATCGAAGAGGGCGACAGCAACATTGTGGGCGGGTCCGGAACCCTGAGGAATCGTGAATTCCCGCTCGACATCACAGTTGGCGAGTTGATGGAATTGATGGTCCAGGTCAGCGACAACACCGCCACCAATGTGCTGATCGACCGGGCTGGCGGATTTGACGCGGTCAACGCGTACATAGCCTCGCTCGGGTTCGACACAATGTGGTTAGGGCGCAAGATGATCCATCCCGCTGTACCGCCGCTGCAAGAGAACTATCTCAACGCGCAGGAAGTCCGGGATCTGCTGATTATGCTCTGGGACCACGAAATCTTGAGCCCCGAATCAAGCGAACACATCATTACGTTGATGAAAGGCCAACTGGTCGACACAAAGTTCGGGGCCGTCATCCCGCGCGAGTTCTTGGCCAACAAGACGGGGGAACTCGGCGACGTATCCCATGATTCGGGGTACATCCTTCTGCCGGGCCGGGAGACCGCACTGGCGGTGACGACCGCGTTCGACTCCTCCCGGCCGCGCGCCGAAGTGGACCTGTACGTGCAGCGGGCCGCGACTATCACATACGAATTCCTCCAGGAGCCGCTGGCCTCCCCCGAGCCGTCCGATTCGGACTCCCCCTCCGCGACGGCCACAGGAGGGGAATCGGCCGTCGGAGCGACCGGCACGCCGCAGTCGGGCGACCGGTCGGCTCAATCCGGCGAGTCCCTCGCGGCCACGGGTGCCGCCAACCCGCCGTGGTCTCTCATGCTGAGCGCCGCCGCCTTGATCGGTCTGGGCGGATGCTTGTCGGCGGCCGCCGCGCGGCTCCGAACCCGCCACCGCGCCGCCTGGGAGGCCAGCCCCTGAGAGGCGGTGACTCCGACGCTCTGCCCCCAAAGCCGACGATGCCGTGGCGCAAGACCCAGCGGCAAAGAAGCGCGGCCCCCTTGGGGTTCCGGCGCGGTCGCTGCGATCTGCCGGCTCACCCTCGACTGGACGGCATGGGCCCCGTTTGGCTCATCCACCACGAATCCTCTACTTGCACTTGTGGACGGTCATGTTGTTGAGCCGTTGGCGCGTCACGGTTTTGAGCCGTCTTTGCGGCTGGGTTGGGGTTGGTCCGCGCGTCTCGGCGCGGTGTTGGTGCGGGCTTGGCAGCCTCCTTGAGGATCAGTGGCTGCCGATCGTCAGCTCCTTCACCTGGTCGTACTGCTCGCGGACAATCGGGGCGGGTTTCGCCGTCATCACCTGGGTGCCCTCGCGGGGCCAGGACGGCAGCTGGCCGGTGGCGACCCATGCCGCTTGGCGGGCGGCGCCGTCTGCCACATATTCGCCCGGGGGCGGCACAATGACGTCCCGGCCGAAGACCGTTGGCGCGATCTGGCGCACCGCTTCGGAGTTGGCGCCGCCGCCGATCAGGAACAGGCGCTCCACCTCCAAGCCTTGGCGTTCGATGGCGCTCAAACCGTCCGCCAACAAGCACAACAGGCCCTCCACCGCGGCACGGGCGGCATGCGCCGGGGTGGAGTTGGACAGCCGCCAACCGTGCCAGGCGCCGGCCGCGTGGGGTTTGTTCGGAGTTCGCTCCCCCTCCAAATAGGGCACCATGACCAGGCCGCCGGCCCCAGGCGGGGCGGACAGCGCCAAGCGGTCGAACTCTTGGTAGGACGCGCCGACAAAGCCCGCGACCGCCTCAATAATCCGCGCGCCGTTGAGTGTGCACGCCAGCGGCAGGTAGCGTCCCGTCGCGTCCGCGAAGCCGGCGACCAGGCCGGATTCGTCGGCCGTGGGGCGCGGCGAGATGGCGCTGACCACCCCGGACGTGCCGATTGAGACCGCCACGTCGCCCTTTTGCAAGCCCAGGCCCAGGGCGGCGGCGGCGTTGTCGCCGGCGCCCGGTCCGAGCAGCGCCTCCGGGTTCAGGGCCAGTCCCTCGGCCGCCGCGCGGCCAACCGGCTCTGCGGGCCCGAACACCCTTGGCAGGACTGGCAGGTTCCCGACCGGGCGGCCCAAGGCCGCCGCGAGGAGGTCCAGTCTGTAGGACTCGTCAAAAGGCGACCAGTAGCCGGTCCCAGAGACGTCGGAGCGGTCCGTCGCCAATCGATCCAAGCCCGGCGCGCCCGCCAGCTGCCAAGTCAGCCAGTCGTGCGGGAGCGCCACAGCGGCCAGGCGGGCAGCGTTGGCCGGTTCGTTCTCAGCCAGCCAGCGCAGCTTCGTGACGGTCAGGGATGCGACCGGCACGCTGCCGATGGCGTTCGCCCACGCGCGCGCACCGGCGGCCCGGTCCCCCTCGCCCAACTCGGTGATCAACTGCTCGGCCGCGGCGGCTGAACGCGTGTCGTTCCACAGCAGAGCCGGCCGGATCACATCGCCGTCCTGGTCCAGAGCCACCAGGCCGTGCTGCTGGCCGCCCACCCCGATCGCGGCGACGTCCTCAAGTCCCCCGGCGGCATCGGCGGCCTGGCAAAGCGCGTCCCACCACGCGGCGGGGTCCACCTCGGTGCCCTCCGGATGCGCGGCCCGGCCGGAGCGGCGCAACTGGCCGGTGGCGGCGTCGCGGATGACGATCTTGCAAGACTGGGTCGAGGTGTCTACCCCGGCGACCAGGGTCATCGGGCCCCCACCAGGAACTCGACGGCCAACTGGTTGAGCCGGACAAAGCCGAAGCCCCGCGAGGCGAGGGCGTCCGGGTCGGCGTTGCGGTAGACCGAATCATCGGCCAGGAACTCGGCCAGGCTCTCCCCTGGGTCCAGGGTCGGCTCGGACAACTCGTTGACGCCGGACGCCGCCACCGCCGCCTGCACCTCCGGGTCGGCCCGGAAAGCCAGCGCGCGTTCCTTCAGCAGCAGGTACATCCGCATGTTGGCGGCCGCGGTCTGCCAAACCTGCGCGGAATCCTCGGTGCGGGACGGCTTGTAGTCGAAGTGCCGGGGGCCGTCGTAGCGCGGGCCGCCGCCGGGGAAGCCGTTTTCCAGCAGGTCGACCGTGCCGAAGGCGCTCAACAGGTCGCCGTGGCCGAACACCAAGTCTTGGTCGTATTTGATCGACTTTTGCCCGTTCAGGTCGATGTGGAAGAGCTTGTCCGCCCAGAGCGCTTGCGCTATGCCGACCGTGTAGTTCAAGCAGGCCATCTGCTCGTGGCCCACCTCCGGATTGAGCCCCACGATGTCCTTGTTCTCCAGGCGCTCAATGAACGCCAGCGCGTGGCCCACCGTTGGAAGCAAGATGTCGCCGCGAGGCTCGTTAGGCTTCGGTTCCAGGGCGATCCTGAGGGCGTAGCCCTTGTCCTTGATGTATTGGGCCACGGTGTCCAAGCCCTCGGCGTAGCGGCTCAGGGCCGCGAAGTAGTCTTTCGAGGTGTCGTATTCGGCGCCCTCGCGGCCGCCCCACATGACGAATGTCTGGGCGCCCAGTTCGGCGGCCAGGTCCACGTTGCGGAGCACTTTGGCCAGGCCGAACCGCCGAACGCGGCGGTCGTTGGAGGTGAAGGAGCCGTCCTTGAACACCGGGTGGGAGAACGTGTTGGTGGTCACCATCTCGACCACAATGCCCGTGTCGGCCAGCGCTTGCTTGAACCGGCCCAAGATGCGGTCGCGTTCCGCGTCGGAAGCGCCGAACGGGATGAGGTCGTCGTCGTGGAACGTGATCCCCCACGCTCCGATCTCCTTCAGCCTCCAGACCACTTCGACTGGGTCGAAGTGGGGGCGCGAGCCGGACCCGAATTGGTCCTGGCCCACCCAGTCGACGGTCCACAGCCCGAAAGAGAACCTGTCGGCGGGGGTCGGGGTTGGGATACCTGGCATGGCATGCTCCTAGCTCTGCTGGTCAAAGGCCATTCGCGGGCTTTCCGGGCGCCTTTGCGCCGGCCAGCGGGCCCTTGCCGATGATTTGTAGATGTCATAAACTTATCCGATCCGGACGGCGCGTCGGGAGGGGCAATGGTCCCGGCGGGCAAGCTTGCGCGGCAACCAGGAAGGCGGCGAGATGGCCAACCCCTCAGAACTCCGCGAGCGCAACCTGGGCGCCGTCTTGACCGAGATCTGCGCGGGCGCCATCCCAGGCGGCCGCGCCCCCGCCCGCAGCGAGATCGCCCGGCGAACCGGCCTGCACAAGACGACGGTGTCGCTGCTGGCCGACGAATTGCTGGCGGCGGGGCTGATCGCGGAACTTGACCCCCCGGCCGCCACCCGGTCCGGGCGGCCGCCGCTCCCGCTGGTTCCCGCCCCCGGCCGCCTGGCCGGTTTGGGCCTCGAGGTGAACGTTGAGTACCTTGGCCTGACCGCGATCGACCTGGCCGGCGCGGTTCAGGCGCAGAGGTTCGAGGCGGGCGACTTGCGCGGGTCGAAACCTCAGGCGGTGTTGGATCGGCTGGCCCGGCAAAGCGCGGACGTGATCGAACGGCTGGAGCGAAACGGGACCGAGGTGGTCGGCATCGGGCTCGCGTTGCCGGGCTTGACCACCACGGCAGGCGGGCAATTCGCGCTGCTCAACGCCCCCAATCTGGGCTGGCGGGACCTCGACTTGGCCCCGTTTCGGGACCGCTTCGGGCGCCCGCTGACGCTCGACAACGAGGCAAATCTGGCCGCCCGCGCGGAAGTCAGGCTCGCCCACCCGAACCCAGCCGAACGGACGTTCGTGTACCTGTCCGGGGGCGTCGGGATAGGGGCAGCCTTAGTGTCCGATGCCGTCCAGATCGCCGGTCTCCACGGCTGGGCCGGGGAGGTGGGCCACGTCACGGTCGAACCCGGCGGGCCTGTGTGCACTTGCGGAGCGCGCGGCTGCCTGGAGGTGTTCGCCGGACGGCGGGCGATCGCACGGGCGGCCCGACTGGGCGAAACGGCGGGGCCGCGGGAGGCGCTCGAGGCGCTGGGCGGGGCTTCCGGCGGTTCGGGTCTCGCCTGCCGGCGCGGCGAAAATCCGCTGGAAGGGGTGGTGGATCACCTGGCCACGGGCTTGAGCGGCGTGCTCAACCTGCTCGACTTCACGCAAGTGGTGCTGGGCGGGGATTTCGCGATCTTGGCTCCTGTGTTGGCGAGGCCGCTCCAGGCTGCCCTGACCGAGCGGGTGCTCGCGGCGCGTTGGGGCGGGGCGGAAGTGACGGTGCGGGCCGCCCGAGCGGGCACGACCGCCGCCATGGAAGGGGCCGCCTGGGCGGTCTTGGACGGGGTCCTGGCAAATCCGGCGCCGCACCTGGCCGGACCCGGCCGGCACGCGGCCGCCTGACGGATGTTTCCGCGCTCTGCGGCTCGTCCGGCGCGGCCGGGCGCGGCTGAAACGGCGATCGTGATCCGGGAGCGGATCACGAAGGGCTTATCGGTCGCGCCGGGGGGTGGGGAACCGCTCCCCGCGGGCGGCAGTCGCTACTCGGGACTGTTCGGGGCCGCCAAGGCCGGCAGCAGCCGGGAGTTGATTTGCTCGCGCAGATTGGATTCGGCGCCGGAGCCGTCCAACACTATGTCCGCCACGGCCGCGCGTTCGGCCTCGGTGACCTGGGCGCGGATGCGGGCCAGCGCGTGGCTCGGCGTCATCCCGCGTTTTGTCAGTCGCTCCAGCCGCACCGACTCCGGAGCGGCGACTGTGACGACCAGGTCGAAGTCCCCCGCCTGGCTGGTTTCGACCAGCAGCGGGATGTCGCAGATCACCGCCTGGGCGCCGGCGGCGCGCGCCCGCTCCTGGATGCGCGCCGACTCACTTTGGATGAGAGGATGCGTGATCGCCTCAAGGCGCGCCCGGGCCTGCGCGTCCGCGAAGACGATTCGCCCCAAAGCCGCCCGGTCAAGCGACCCGTCGGTGAGCAAAATGGCCTGGCCGAACGCTTGCGCCACAGCCGCCAGCCCCGGCGCTCCGGGCGCCACGACCGCACGGGCCAACACGTCGGAATCCACCACCGGGTAGCCAAGCTCCGCCAGGCGCCGCAGGGCGGTGGACTTCCCCGCCCCGATTCCCCCGGTCAACGCCACCCGCAGCACCCCACCAGCATAGGCGCGGGCGTTTGATCGCTCGCAACGGCCCTGCGCCCAAGCGGCGCGAGCTCCGAACGGCCCTGGGCAAACGCAAACGGGCGGGTGGCCCGGCCGAAACCGGTACCACCCGCCCGTTCAAAGCACTGACGGCGAACCGTCAGTTGCTGGTCAGCTTCTCCCGTAGGGCCGCAAGGGCCTCGTCAGAGGCCAATGTGCCCTCCGCCTCCGTGAGGTCGGAGCGGTAGTTGGTGGCGCTGCCGTCCTCGACGGCGGCGTGCTGATCGGCCTGCCGCGCGGTCTG
>JAITFE010000068.1 GCA_031281585.1 Bifidobacteriaceae bacterium
TCCAGATCCTCCACGGTGTCCCCCATCACCACGGAATAGGACAAGAAGTCCCGCTCTTTCGCGATCCCCAACACGCTGTACGGCTGCACCCTCGCCCGGTAGTCCCGGTAGATCAGCACCGGCTTCTCCACCCCCCCGATCGACAGGTAGAACACGTCCGAGACCGGATCCCCGATGATCTCCTTCAAATGATCTGGCAGCGGCACCGTCAACGAGCCGTCATCGTTCAGGGTGAACCCGGGCCACCGGCCGGTCGCCTGGGAAATGTACGCCGTCTTGCCGTTGTGCTTCAGGGTCACCGTGCTAAGCAGGTCTCGCTTCTCCGGCGAGAACGAGGCGTAGTCCCGGCCCCGCCCCAGCACCTGCTCCAAACCGCGGCCAGTCACACGGAAACCGGACACCGACTCCCAGATCGCCTTGTCCGGAACCACCGCGGACACCCGCAGCGCCACCGGGACGCGCCGGAGCGACAACGACAGGTTCACGGGCCGATCCACCCAATCCCTGGTCGATGTGAACGCTGGCATGTAGAACTGAACCGATCCCTTGTACGTGTTGTCCACCTGGATCTCCGTCCAGGTGAACGGAAGCGACTCGTAGCTTCGGGTCAACCCGAGCGCGGTCACGGCATAATTCGGCTCCGAGGCTTTGACCTCGAACATCACGAACCGGCCCGCCGCATGCTGGTCCGTGGACCAGAACCCGTCCGCCTCCAAAGTCCAACCGGAGGGATCCACCGGCTCCAGCGACACAGGCACCCCGTCAACGTTGCGCTCGCCCGGGAACACCACCTTGTTGCGGGGCTTTTCCTCCCCGGTCAGCGCCACCAGCACCACCTTGCCCGCAGGCACTAAGGGCGCGGCGAAGATCGCGCTTGACCGCGAGCCGAAACTGATGGTCTCCAGTTCCGCGTCCTTGGTGTAGGAGCCGTCTGGCGCAAGGGTCGCCTCCCACAAGACGGCACCCGTCACCCGCGAATCGGACGTGTCCGAACCCGTCAGAGTGACAATGGTGTGCGGCTTCGCGTAATACGCGCTCAGCTTCCCGCCCAGCCCCGGGGACTCCTCCACCACCAACTCCACGTCCCCTGGCTCAACTACCTGCGAGTAGAGTTCCACATCGCCTTGCGGCATGGTCCAGGAATACCTGCGGTAGCAGTTGAGGTCGTATTCCCCGCCATACGACCAGCCCTCGAAGACCAGCGGAACCCCGCCGAGCACGGTGTTGCCGTAGCGGTCCACGCGGGAGTAGGTGCCCCTGAACACCTCCTCCGCCTCCCAGCAGGAGGCGATCACCCTGACCTCCACTCTGGCACCCACACGGGCGCTGTCCGGCGGCTGCCCCACCGCCTTGACGCCCGCATAGCTGATCGAGAACCGGTCCCTGTCCGCAGTCTGCAGCTGCTTCTGCATCACGCCGGCCACCGCGTTGCCAACCAGGTCCGGGATGGGCGCAGCGGCAGAGCCCTTCACCGTCACTAGGTAGTTGGCCTCCGCCTCCAACTGCTTGGACACGGTGAACACCTGCCGGGAGCGGTCCCACGTACCGGCCACTTCAGCACCCTGGGGGTCTCCTTCCTTGTCCACGGTCACACGCGGGTTCCAGTCCAACCCCATGGTCTCGGAGAAGTCCAGCACCACGGTCCCAGCCGCCACGTCTAAGCTGACGCCGTCCAGGGAGGGCGGCGCCTCGTCCAGCACGATGTCGCCCGTCTGGGCTATCACGGCCGTGCCCGCCGCGTCCAACGTCACCATGAACACCTGCGGCGGGGACACGAAATCCGCCTGCTTGTCGCCGTTGACCTGCTCCGCCGACAACTCGACGTTGTAGTTCCCCTCCGGCACCCCCGCGAAGTCCACCGTCACCTTTCCCCGCGGCGAATCCCCGATGCGCTTCAGCTTCTGGTAAAATGTGCCGTTCAAGCCCGTCACCGTGGCCGAGACGTACATGTTCGAGCCCGTCGACGCGTTGTCGTAGAACAAGTCGATCTTCTTGCCCGCCGCCAAGCCGTCCGGCCGCGCCCGCAGTTCCAGGCCCAGTTCCCCGGTCTCCATGATCAGCTTCACCGCGCCCCGGTAGGACGACGGGAAACCGTACTTCTCGAACTTCGCGTCCGCCGCCACATTCTTCGTCACCGGATCCAAACCCGCCTTCGACCGGGTGTTGTACCCGCTGCCCACCGGCGAATACGCCCTCACCTTCGACAGGTCCAGAGCCAGAGCCGGGCGCACCGGCAACTCCGTGGACAAAGCCGTGTCAACCGAAACGGGGCAGGGGTAGTACGCCTCGCCCTCCGAGGTGTACTCGTAGTTCGACCACGTTTGCCTGCACTGCCCGATGCCGGCGGCGACGGCGTTGGCGCCCCACCACTTGTTGTCCGACTGGCCGTAGGACATGATGGCGACGCGCTTCTCCCGGTCCGGATCGTAAAGGTGGCCCGAATAGGGGCCGCTCCACCACACGTCCAACCGCCGCGTCAACGGTTGCACAAAGAAATAGTCGTAGTCGCCGCTGTATTCATACCGGGGAACGGTGTCCGGCTTGGCCGAGACATTCTTCGCCCCGCCCGAGTATGGCGTCCAAACCAGGTCGTCCGCGAACGGGAGGAGCACCCCCCGCTCTGCTGCGGTCAAGCCGTCCTCGATGGCCTTCAGCTTCTGCCTCAGCAAGCTCTCGTTGTAGCTGTTGGACCCCGTGGCGGAGTAGGCCGTCTTGTAGCGGGCGTCGCCCGCCGGCCAATCCTTCTGCAGCAAGTAGAGGTCGTCGGGGTCCCACGGCGTATAAAGCTGCCCGTACCCCTCGTCGCCCACGCCGGCCACCCAGAACGTCTGCCCGCCGAACACGACCTCCGTGTACATGTCCAACGCGTAGTTGTACAAGTCGTTCGCCGGAGGCACGCCAGCCCCGCCCGCGATGTCCGCCTTCGCCTCCCGCGCGTCGAACGGCGCCGCAGCGATCAGCGGGACCACGAGCGTCACGGCGGCGGCCCAGGCCCACGCGCCGGTGCGCCGGGTCTTCGAACGGGAGCGGAACGAGGGGGGCTTGTGGTGGGTGGCGGTGTAGGCGGACGCGCGCATGGGGTCTCCTATGTCATGGAAAGCGCAGGGCTGAAAAGCGGCAAGAAAAAGGCGGTCCCGGACGCTGGGGGCTGGGAGGGCGCGGGGCGCCCGCCTTTCCGACCTGGCGTGGGGATGGGGCTGAGGCGAGCGGACGGCACAGAGCAAACGACGTCAACGGAAAGGGGGCGGCGCGGCGCCCCGGCCGGGGGACGGCGGCGGCGCGAGGAGAACCCGGCGAAAAAGGACTGGCCCAGAACCGGGAATTGGCGGCGTCCGTGAAAACGGCCGCCGCAGAAAGGTGGGAAAGGCAAACGCGACATTTTGTTCGCCGCAGAGCCGCAATTCGGCGGCAAGGCAAAGCGACCTGCCTCACCCGAACCCCGGGCGGGGTTCGGAATACTTCTACGCCCCCCCCCCCCCGGCGCCTTTGCAATCAACTCACGGCCGCAGCCCACAGGGGCACGTTACCAGAATGTGACGTAGCACACATGTGCCCTACGGCCTGCTTGGCACCAGGCCCGCTAATCCGGCAAACGGGGACGGCACCTGTTTTTGGCCGGTCGGAAATAGGCGTCGTCCCCATTTCCGCAGGCCCGTCCACATTTCCGCGTTTCCCGCCAATTGCGCGGCCGCCCCCGTGCCCAGCCCGCGAACCGGGCCGTATTTGGGGGGAAGGCGCCGCGAACGGCATCGTGAACCGGCGCGACGCGCGGCCGCTGGGAGGCGGGGAAAGCTGGCGGCGGCTAGACGGCACTAGGCCGCGGGCGCCGCTTCAACGCGGCGGGGGTGGCCGGCTGGCGGGGGCGGCCCTGGCTTTTTGCCAGGTTCTTCAGGTCCTCATAGGCGCGGCCAGCAGGCCTGTCGCGGGCCGGTGACGGGGTCATGCGAGCAACTCCAGGGCCGAACGTATCGCCGGGTAGGCCTTGGGGAAGGCCTTGGCCGTCTCCAACAGCTTGGCCGGGTAGTTGCCCCTCGCGCTCAGCCAGCGTTTGAGGGCTCCCACAGCGGTCGCCCGGCCCTCAAGATAAGCGAGCCTGAAGGCGTCGACGATGACGCGTTCCGCAGAGTAGCAGTACAAGCCTTCTTGGCCTTCGAGGGGTTCGCGTCCGATGCCGAAGGTCGCTTGGTCGAAGCTGTGCCAGGTGACGTGGGAGAACCCGGCGGGGTGGCGGGTGCCGCGCGGCAGCGCGATGTCGGTCCCAGCCGGTATCGCGTCGCTCAGTTCGTGGTAGACCAGTGCGCTGGTCAGGCACATCGTCGCGGCGGATTGGACGGCGGCGGCAGCCGCGAGCGACACAAGCGACGGGTCCAACGAGTCGACTTTGACGAAAGCTCCGCGCCCGATCCGCTCGAGGGAGCCGTCCTCGACGGCCCTGTAGATTTCGTCCTTGCGCAGCCCCGCCCGGCGGGCGCCGGCCAATGTGAACGCCGGCGGCAAGATGTCCAACACGGTTCGCCTCCTAACTGTCGGCAGAACAAGCATACCTGTATGCGTTTAGGAGACTCCCAACTCCACCGGTTCGGGCTCACGCTTCCCCCTTTGGCCGCCTGATCAGACCGCCTCGACGCTCACGCCCGGCGCCCAGGCGCGCGTGGCCTGGCACAACCGCCCGTCTCCGGTCAGCAACGTCGCGCCAAGAAGCCCGGACAACTCTCACCCGCGCGGCCCCGGGTCGGATGTCGGCGCGGGCGGTGTTCGCCGGCGGGCGCCGCCGCGGAGCCCAAGCCGGGCCCGGCCCCGGCCCCGTGTCACGGGTCGTCGCGGACGGTGAGGGTGGCCTCCACCTGGTGGGTTTTCGCGTCGCCCCGGACCACGGCGAGCACCGCCTTGGCGCCCGGCGGGTAGGACCTGACCCAGGCGGTCAAAGACGTCGAGCCGGTCACCGGGTGGCCGTCGATGCCGACCACCACGTCCCCGGGGACCAGGCCCGCTGCGTCCGCCGGGGAGCCGGGCGCCACCTGCCGCACCCCGGCCCCCGCCCGGGTCGCGCCGTCCGCCTCCGTCACCGTGTCCGCTGTGGTCGCCCCAAGGTAGGGGTGGGCGGCCGCGCCGTTCTTGACCAGCTGCGCCGCCACGTCCGCCACCTGGTTCGAGGGGATGGCGAACGCCAGCCCGATGCTCCCCGACCGGCCCGTCGAACCCCCCAGGGTGGCGATCGACGTGTTGACGCCCACCACCTCCCCGGCGGCGTTGAACAGCGGCCCGCCCGAGTTCCCCGGGTTGATCGCCGCGTCGAGCTGGATCGCGTTGGTCACCGCCACCGCCCCGGACGCGTCACGCGACTCCGACGCCTCCACCGGCCGGTTCAACGCGGACACGATCCCCGTGGTCGCCGTGTTGTCCAAGCCCAGCGGGTTGCCGACCGCCATCACCGGCTCCCCCACCACCACCAAGTCCGAGTCGCCCAACACCGCCTCGCTCAAGTCCGGCGGCCGGTCGCGGAGCTTCAGCACCGCCAGGTCCGTGCCCGGGTCCGCGCCCAGCACCTCCGCCGCGAACATCCGCCCGTCCGCCAGCACCACCTTGATGCCGCCGCCGTCCGCCACCACGTGGTTGTTCGTCACCACGTGGCCCTCCTCCGCGTTCACCACCACGCCGGAGCCCTCCGCCCCGGTCATCCGTTCCTCCCCCACCAGGACCGCCACCACCGTGGGCCGCACCGCGGCCGCCACCACGTCCCACGCGGGCGCCACCCCGCCGGCCGCGGGAACCTCCGGGGTGTTCTTGCCGGACCCCAGCCCGCCCGCGCCCGGCGCCGGCTGTCGCGTTGTCAAGGTGCCTTCAGCCGCCGATGCCGTCCCGCCCCGCGCCCCAGCCAGCCGCCACACAACCCCTGCGGTCAAACCGGACGCGACCAGCGCCGCCGCCAAGGCGGACACGGCCGCCGCCTTCCACACGCCCCCGGGCGCCCCCGGCCGCGCCGGCTTGGGCGCCGGACCCCGCCCCGCCTCGCCGCCCGCCGGCGGCCGCCGCTGCTCCGTCACCGCGCGTCCCTCCTTGCCCGCTCCGCCGGGCGCGCGCCTCGCGCCCCGCCTCTCGGCAGCCATTCAACCGCATCCGCCGGGCCCGCCGCCGCCACGCGCCGACGCGGCCCTATGGACGGCAAGGACCATCCCCGGCTGGGCAGGTCGGGTGGCTGGCGGGCTTCCTGAGGCTTGTGGCCTTCCCCGGCACCGCCCGCCAACCGAGCCGACTTGGGGGACGGCGCCGCGAACGGCATCGTAAACCGATTCGGGGCCCGGCCGTCTGGAACAAGACGGGCGAGGGCGAACCGCTGCCGACGCGTCGCCGCGCGGGTCGGGCCCGGCCTTTGTGTACACTTTATTCATGTCCATTGTTGCAATAAGGCAGGTGCCCAACGCAGTCGGTCTGCGCGAGCTCCGCGCCAACCTCTCCGGCTACCTCGACCAGGTCAAGGCCGGACGCACCTACACGCTGACCGAGCACGGACGGCCGGTCGCCCGTCTGGTGCCCGTCGCCGGAACCTCCGCCTATGAGCGCCTGGTGGCCGCGGGGGTGATCCTGACCGCCGCCAAAGCCGCCTCCGCGCCCGAGCCGCCCATCGCGATTCGCGGGACCGTCAGCGACCTGGTGGAGCAGCAGCGCCGGTGATCGGCTATTTCGACACGTCGGCCGTCATGCCGCTGGTCATCGACGAGCCCTCCAGCGGCCGGTGCGCCCAGGTGTGGCGGGCATGCGACGTCCGGGTCTCATCCATGCTCGTCATCGCGGAAGCGCACGCCGCGCTCGCCATGGCACTCCGATTGGGACGGCTGTCGGAGCCTCAGCATGCCGCCGCCCTCGACTTGCTGGCGAAGAGGATCGAGGAACTCGACTTGTTTCTGCCCACCCGCGAGGTGGTCGACAAGGCCGGCGAACTGGCCCTGGCCCACGCGCTGCGGGGATACGACGCGGTTCACGCCGCCACCGCGCTCGCCCTCAAGTCCGACGACTTGGTCGCCGTGACCGGCGACAAGACCCTCCTTGACGCCTTCACCGCCCTGGG
>JAITFE010000069.1 GCA_031281585.1 Bifidobacteriaceae bacterium
CCCGGCGACGTGGTCGTGGTGTTCCCGGTGGACGGCTTCGAAGACATCGAACTGGGCGACGTGGTGACGTTCATGCCCAACCCGGACGACCCGACCCTGGTGACGCACCGGGCGAAGGCGTGGGACGTGAACGGCGACGGCGAAAAGGTCCTGATCACACGAGGCGACGCGAACGGGGCGGACGATTCGCCCATGCGGGAGAAGCAACTGCGGGCGAAGGTGGTCTATTCGGTCCCGTGGGTGGGCAACTTGCTCCAG
This sequence comes from Bifidobacteriaceae bacterium, assembly GCA_031281585.1. Lineage (NCBI taxonomy): Bacteria > Bacillati > Actinomycetota > Actinomycetes > Bifidobacteriales > Bifidobacteriaceae > Bifidobacteriaceae bacterium. The sequence continues at coordinate 259 of JAITFE010000069.1, forward strand.
TACACGCAGGCGTCCAAGCCGTGGCTTGTGCTCGCGATGGCGGTGATCTTGATCACATATGCGATTTATGCGACCGCAACGAGCTTCCGTAGGCGTTAAGTCCCAAAAGAGCGGGTAAAATCTCCTTTGTACCTATCCCCTAGACCATCAAAGGAGACCTACCCATGGGGACTGCCATCTTTGCCCATGACGATGTCCAGGCGGAGTTGCCGCTCGTTGAGGCGACCGTTGGGAACAACGGCTACAACATCGGCAAACTGCTGGCTCAAACCGGTGACACCACATTCGACATCGGTTTCGGCTCGACTGCGGCCTGCAAGTCAGCGATCACGTTCATCGACGGCGACGCGGGGGTGCTGCGTTACCGGGGCTACCCGATCGAGCAACTGGCGGCGGGCTCGACCTTCCTGGAGGTGGCCTATCTGGTTCTCTACGGGGAACTGCCGACCAAGACGCAACTGGACGCGTTCTGCGCGGCCATCGCCAAGTACCACCTGATCGACGAGCGGCTCAAGGAAATGTTCAAGTCCTCGCCCAGGCGGTCGCACCCCATGCCGCTGCTGGCGGCTTCGATCAACATGCTCTCGACCTTCGTCTACACCAACCCCGGGATAGACCCGGACGACTTGGACGACGCGACCCACCGGCTGATGGGCGCGGTGCCCACTCTGGCGGCCTACGGTTACAAGTACTCCACGGGCCAGCCGATGCTCTACCCGGACGACGCGGAGACCTATGTGGAGAACTTCATCCGCATGTCCTTCGGCCTGCCGACCTCGCCGTATCCGTTCGACCCGGAGATCACCAAGGCCCTTGACGTGCTGCTGATCCTCCACGCGGACCACGAGCAGAACTGCTCCACCTCAACGGTGCGCCTGGTCGGATCCTCCGGCGCGAACATGTACGTGTCGGTCGCGGCCGGGGTCAACGCCCTGTCCGGCCCGCTTCACGGCGGCGCCAACCAGGCCGTCCTGGAGATGCTGGCGGAGATCAAGGCCGAAGGCGGCGATGTGTCGAACTTCGTGTCCAAGGTCAAGAACCGCGAGGCCAAGCTGATGGGGTTCGGGCACCGGATCTACAAGAACTACGACCCGCGCGCCGCGATCGTCAAACAGCACGCGGACGCGATCCTGCGCCACAAGACCGGCCACGACCAGCTCTTGGACATCGCGCTGACCCTGGAGGAGACGGCGCTTTCAGACCCGTACTTCCAGGAGCGCAAGCTCTACCCGAACGTGGACTTCTACACCGGCTTGATCTACCAAGCCATGGGTTTCCCGGTCGACATGTTCACGGTGCTGTTCGCATTGGGCCGCCTGCCCGGCTGGATTGCGCACTGGCGGGAGCAGGCGGGCGACCCGACCTCAAAGATCGGCCGTCCCCGCCAGGTCTACGTGGGCGAGGTCGAACGGGACTTCGTCCCGCTCGACCAGCGCTAAGTAGGTTGTTGGTCTGGGTGATCCGCCACCCCGCCCGCCCTGGGGTGGCGGGTCACCCAGCTCCCTTTGGTCCCTCTCTGTCTGGCCGTCTTGGGCGGGCGCGGGCCCCTTGGTCATCAGGTGGCTGGTACTGAAGCCTTGCGGCGGGACTTGACCAGCCAGAGGGCCGGGCGGGCCACCAGGCCCAGCGCGATCGCCACGCCGACCAGGCGGACCGGCCAAAGCGGGCTGATGAAAATGCACACCAACGCGACTAGGACGGGCACCAGGTAAGCGGCGGCCCAGACCACGTAGCGGCCGAACGAGGGCATTGCCACGCCGTGCTCCTCCGCGATCGCCTTGACCATGAAGTTCGGGCCGTTGCCTATGTAGGTGATGGCGCCGCAGGTGACGGCGCCCAAGCTGATCGCGGTCAGGTACAACTCCGGCACGCCGGCCACCACCGATGCGCCCGGCAGCGTCAACTCCTGGCCCATGTCGAAGAACGCTAGATAGGTCGGCGTGTTGTCCAACACCGAAGAGAGCACGCCGGTGAAGCCGAAGAACGTGTACTCGTTGAGCGGCAGCGAGTGCGCCTCCGTGCGGAGGATTTGCAACGCCGGAACCATGGTCAAGAAGATGCCCGCGAACAGGACGGCCACCTCGATGATGGGGCCCCACGTGAACTCGTTGTCGCCGAAGCGGACCTTCTTGGGCGTCAACACGTACGATGCCGCCGCCGCGCCCACCTGCACCGCCACCTTTACCAGCGGCCATTCGCCCAGGAACGCGACCGAGGCGATGATCACCGCCAGCCAGGCTATGTTCCAACGGCCCCGCAAAGACAGCTTGGTGGCGGCGGTGCGATCCTCGGCGATCGCGTCGGCCGGCTCCTCCGCGTAACGCCGGCAATCTAGGGCGTAGTAGGTGAACAAGAGCAATCCGTTCACGAACAGCCACGGCCAGAACAACGAGAAAGTCCAGGTGAAGGGGACGCCACGCATCAGGCCGACGTAGAGCGGCGGATCCCCGAGGGGTGTCAGCAGGCCGCCGCAGTTGGCCACGATCAAGATGGCGAAAACCATGGTGTGGGCTTTGTTGCGGCGCTCGGAATTGGTGTTGAGGAGCGGCCGGGCCAGCAGCATGGCCGCCCCGGTGGTGCCCACAAAGGACGCCAACACCGCTCCCGCTCCCATCAAAAGGGTGTTGTTGCGGGGGGTCGCCCTGAGGTCCCCGGCCAGGAAAACTCCGCCCGAAACCACGAATAGGCTGGCCAACAGCACAATGAACTGGGCGTACTCCTCCATTGAGTGCTGCACCAGGTGCTTGTCGAACCCGAACCAAATCCACGCCCCGACCGGAAGGCCCAGGCCCAGGGAAACCACCGCCTTGAACCAATTGTGGTCCCAGAGGTGGGTGGTCGCGGGAATCAGGGGCAAAACAGCGATGCAGGCGAGAAGGGCCGCGAAGGGGAGCATCGACCAGGCCGGGAGTGACACGTCGAAGGTGCTTTCTTGGGAAAACTGCTGACGGACAAAACCTTCTAGAGCCTAGCCCGCGCCCATCCCGCCCGCTTGGGCCTTGCGGCGTCTTGGGGCGAATCTGGACGCGTCCTGCCGCCTGTCGCGGCGCGGGCGCCGGAAGACCGGCGGGCGGCGAATATGATTGGGCCGACGGGGGAGGGGAAGCAATGAACGGCGTTGTTGGCGGGCCCTTGGACGAGGGTCCGTTCTATCACGGCACCAAAGCGGCGCTCGAGACGGGGGACCTGGTCGAGGCGGGGTGGCGGTCGAACTTCGGGGGACGGCATCGGGCAAACTTTGTGTACCTGACCGCCACGCTGGACGCCGCCACCTGGGGCGCGGAACTGGCTGTTGGCGCCGGGCCGGGCCGCATCTACGTGGTGGAGCCGACCGGCCCCTTCGAAGACGACCCGAACCTGACCGATCAACGCTTTCCGGGCAACCCGACAAGGTCCTACCGGACCAGGGCGCCCCTGCGCGTGGTGGGGGAGGTCGCGGACTGGGAGCCGCACCCACCCGAGGTCCTGGCGGCAATGCGGGAGAACCTCGAACGCCTCAAACGGCAGGGCGTTGAGGCGATCAACGACTGAAGCCCGTCCAAGGGTTGACCAGGGTGACTCCGGTGCCCGCGAAGTGAGCCGCGTTCCGCGTGACCAGGGTGAGGCCGTGGGTCAGGGCGGTCGCGGCGATGCGGGCGTCGTTCGCGGGCCGGGTCTGTTCGACATGGAGAGCCGCCGCCCGCCGGGCCACGGCGGCGGTTATGGGCAGGATGCGGCCGGAGAACCCGTCGAGGACCGATTCTGCGAACCAGCGGCGCAGGCGGGGCGCTCCGCCGTGCCGCCTCTCCTTCAGGAGGATGGCGAGCTCGATCTCCTCCACCGTCACCACGGAGATGAATGCACGCTCCAAATCGGTGGCACGGGACCAGGCGACAAGGTTCGGGTCTGGGCGGGGCTTGCCGAGGTCGCTCACGACCATGGTGTCGAGCAGCATCAATCGAGGTCCGCGGCGGCGGGAAGCTCGTCACGGGTCGGAGCGTCCCAGTCCTGCGGGACGGCTCCGCCCTCTTGCTCGAGCCATGAGGGACGCAGGGCGTCGAACACCCAGCGCGGGCCCATCCGAGCACGATAGTCCTCGGCGGTGAGCAGCACGTGCGTGGCGCGTCCCCGGTTCGTCACAAACACCGGGCCGCTGGCGGCTGCGCGCTTGGCGGCGGACACGTCGCGGTTGAATTCCTGAGCGCTGATTGTGGGCATCGACCTTCCTAACGTAGGCTCTTGCCTACTTTACTCGGGCCGCCATGCGTGTCGCACGGCTCCAGCCACGCGGGGGCCGGCCAGCTTTCGGAGCCCAAATGCGGGGCTATGCCGCGCGGCAAACTAGGCCGTAGCCGGTCCCACCCAGCAACGGCACCTGGTCGACGTCGAAGCCAGCGTTCCTGCTCGACCCGATCAGGGCATCCGGTTCGCGCAGCCGATACCCGCCGGTCTGGGTATGAGGATGAGCGTGGAGGAGGTCATTTGAGTAGAGCACGTTGACGAAGACGCCGCCGGGCCGGAGCACCCGTTTGACCTCGGCCATCGCGGTGTCCACATCCGGCCAGAAGTACACGGTGTTGATCGAGTACGCCTTCGAGAACCGGCCGTCCGGGAATGGCAGATGGGCGGCATCGCCGTTCTTGACGGTCAACCGCCCCCCGCGAACCAGGCGGCGGTTCCTGCGTCCGGCTGCCCGCACCATGCTGCCCGAGATGTCGACGCCCGCCAACGACGCCCCGGTGCGCTCGCCAAGCAGGCCGAGCACAAAGCCGTTGCCGCAGCCGACGTCCAACACGGAATCGGACCCGTCGGCTTCGAGCAGCCGCAACGCGGCCTCGTACAAGGGCCGGTTCTGCCGGTTCATCACCGCCGTGACCAGCGCGCCTCCCAACCCGGTCGGGTGGCCGAACTGCCTGGCCAGATACTCCTGAAAGCTCACAACCCGAGCCTATCGAGGCCGCCGGATGGGGGAGCGGGCCAGGGTTCTGACCAGTCAACATGTGGTGGGCCGTACTGGGATCGAACCAGTGACCTCTTCCGTGTGAAGGAAGCGCGCTCCCGCTGCGCCAACGGCCCTTGGACTAGCCGCAAAGCGGCAAGTGAAGATGCTACCAGGTTGCACCGCCCCAAGGGGTTGGCCAGCGTACGGCCCGCGCAAGCAAGGCCGCACGATGCCGTCTGAACGGTTCCCGGCCAGCGTCCCGGTGAGGGGAAAGGCGGGGCTGGGGGGCGGGCGGACGGCATAGGGCGCGTGGTTGGCGCGGCGGGACACGCGCTCTTACCTGCGGTTGGACCTCGCCTGGCATTTTGAGGTAATGTCGTAGCTCGCGTGTGGGGTGCCCCAAAAGGGCTACCACACCACGCGGATGTGGCTCAGTTGGTAGAGCATCACCTTGCCAAGGTGAGGGTCGCGGGTTCGAGTCCCGTCATCCGCTCGAAGCCCACCTCGGTGGAGTGGCCGAGAGGCGAGGCAGCGGCCTGCAAAGCCGTATACGCGGGTTCGAATCCCGTCTCCACCTCACTGAGCGGGTTTTGGGCCGTTGGCGCAGGGGTAGCGCGCTTCCTTGACACGGAAGAGGTCACTGGTTCAAATCCAGTACGGCCCACCAGAGTCCGCTCGCTCAAAAGGCCGATCTGTCCAGGTCGTCGGGGACGGACGGATCGTCGCGCGGGCGGTTGCACCCACCGGTTGTCGCTCTCGCGAGGCGGGGGTCAGTTGCTTAGACGGTAGCGGAAGGTGCGACCGTCGAGGCGTTCGCGTGTCACGCGGTCTGCTTTGGCGAGTCCGGCGAGCAGGTAGCGCACCTGGGGCACCGAGCGGCCCAAGGCGGCTGCCAGTTCCGTGGTCGTGGCCGGCGCTCGGGCCAGCAGGCGCAGGACTTGTTCGGCGGCGAGACTCGCCCCGGCCCACCCGCTATGCCCCGGGGCTCTCTCTTCTGCGAAGACTGTGAATCGAATGGCCTGGTCGTGAAACCGCAGCGGCTCCATTCCTCGTTCGCGCAAAGCGTGTTGCGCCGCTGGTATGCCGGTGCCGAGGCGCTCGACCACCCGGTCGCCGCGTTCGTCGCGCACAAACTGCAGGATCTCCGTCAGGCGAGCGTTCCGCAAACTCGACGGGGCCTTGCCAAGCCCCTCGACCGACATGCCGTACAGACCTCCAGGGTTGGCGATCAACAGGCCGATGCCTTGTCGTACCCGCAAGATGACCGGCTGATTGATAGACGAGGCGCTCAGGTCGCGGTGGATCAAGGCGTTTGCCACTAACTCCCGCACCGCGACTGGCGGATAGGCAGGCAGATCGCGAACGCTGCCGTCGGCTGGGTCGGCGACAATGGCACCGCGCGTGACACGCTTGACCCATGCCATGCAAGCGTCGATCATCTCCGGGATGGACCCGGTGACGTATTCCGCGTCGAGGGCGCGGATCCCCTCAGAGGCGTCCACAAGGCTGGCCTGGACGGCCAGAGACGGGTAGTGCTGCTGCGGGTAGACACCTAGGGCGAGCAGCCCGGCCAAGGTCGGTCGGGAGCCGTCTCTACCCAGCACCCCGGTCCTCACCATGATTTCCTCGTCAGCCATGGCCCCGAATCGGCGGGTGACCGCTCGCCGGTTGGCAAGGTATCGAGCCAGCGCGGCCGTGTCCAGATCGCCTATGTCCGCCTGGGCGACTTCCGCCTCGTCGTCGCGCGGGCTGCCACGTTGCGACACGAGGATTTGCTCCTCCGCGGCCCACAGCGGGTAATCGCCGTCGTACATCCGCAGGTACGCCTTTCCGTCCTTGACCACCCTGACCGGCTTGAGGTCGCGGGGAGCTTCGGGAACATGCGCCACGACCACATCCGCGCCGCCATAGGACCCCACCTCGGAGGTGACACTGATTGGGGGTTGCAACGCCTGCCTGGCCGTGTTCATGACGGCCTGCTGGCACAGCGCGACGTCGTAAACGCCGGTAGCGGCGAACCCGGACGCCTCGTCGACTCCGAAGACCAGGTCGCCTCCGCCTGGGGTGTTGGCGAACGCCGAGAGAGTCCTCGCCGTGTTCTCGGGGAAGCCGCCGCTCGCGGTCTTCGCCTCGATCGCTCTCGTGTCGCTGCCCTGCCGACGCAACTCGCTCAGCATTTCATTCAAATCCATTGCGAAATACTATCGCAAACACTGCAAAACAGTGCGAAACCGAACGGTCACAGTCCGAAACAGTGATGATACGGTGCCAAACAGTGTCATACCACTTGGCGCTTGAGCGTGGCGCGCTCTTCATCGCGGGCGTCGATCAGGGCGGCCGCCCGCCATCAGCCCACCGGTTTTGCGTTCAACCCCCGCGCCGACCATGGCCGCACCTGAGGCCGAGGCCGCCGGAGGCGGTCCAACGGCTCCGGTCCGGGACCGGCGGCAGCCCCACCCCACCCCCAGCGTTTACGGCCGTCCACATTCCAGACACTGTGCGCGCCTGCGGGTGTCAGCGCTATAGCCTGCGTCTATGTCTTCGCCCGGCATTGAGCAGATGCCAGCCTCGGATGCCCCCAGGGCCTGCGGCTGCGCCTGTCGAATGCCCGGCGCGCCCAGGGGCTAGCGGCTGTTCCGCGCTTAGCGACGACTTCCGCACGCCTTTGGGCCGCTAAGCGGTCCCCTCATCCCCGGCCTGTCTGGCCGCGCGTTGCCGCGCCGGTTCCCAGCTCAGTACACCAAATTCGACATTCCCACACCCCCTATCTCAAAGGAAACAAGCACATGTCACTCTCCCGCCGACCACGGTTGCGTTCCGCAGCTCTCCTAGCCGTTCCAGCGTTGGCCATTGGACTATTCGCCGCAGGTTGCAACACCGGCTCTGACGGCTCCGACGGCCCCAGCGGCTCCGGCGCTTCTGGCCAGCCTGGCGCCCAAGGCGAATACAACCCGGTTTCAACCTCCGGCACGCCGCCCGAAGGGCCCCTGATCCCGACGGGCACCGAGGAGGCGGGCGGCAAGACCATCGTGTGGCTCATCTTTGACGGGTTGGTCCGGGTCACGCCGGAGGGCGAGGTCATCAACGAAGTGGCGGAGGCGGTTGAATCCGAAGACGCCATCACCTGGAACATCACGCTCAAGCCCAACCAAAAGTTCGCCAACGGCGAGGTGGTCACGGCCGCCAGTTTTGTGGACGCCTGGAACTGGGGCGCCCAGTTGGACAACGCGCAGATAGCGGTCGGTGACCTGTCGGTGATCAAAGGCTTCAAAGATGTCCATCCCAGCGAAGAAGGCGCTGAGCCCACCGCGGAGACCATCTCCGGGCTAACAGTGGTGGACGATCTCCACTTCACCATCGAGTTGGAGGAGCCCTGGTCAGGATTCCGCAACCATCTGACCTCGGTGGTGTTCTGTCCCCTGCCCAAGGCCTTCTTCGAGGACCGGGAGACTTGGATCGAACAACCCATTGGCAACGGTCCCTATCAACTACGCGAGCCGATTGACGAGTCCACCGGCGCCTATCTTGAGGTCAACCCGAACTACACCGGCAGCCGCGTACCAGAAAACACCGGCGTCTACATCCGCTTCTACACGGATCCGGACGCGGTTTACCAGGACGTGCTGGCGGACAACCTTGACATTGGTTCCGCCTCCGGCGCAGGCCTTTTGACCGCGGCCGACGACTTCGGCGACCGCTTCCTCACCGGCCCCGGCGGCCCCAACCAGACCCTCACCTTCCCGTTGTATGACGAATGGTGGGCCAGCGCGGACGGCCTGAAGGTGCGGCAAGCGATCTCCTTGGCCATCGACCGCGAAGAGATCATCGAAACTATTTTCAACGGCTTGGGTGCCCCCGCCCGCGAGTTCACCCAAAAGGGCCTCTACGGCTGGCGGGACGACATCCCCGGATCAGACATTTTGGACTTCGACCCGGAGCGCGCCAAGAGGCTTTATGAAGAGGCCGGCGGCTACCCCGGAGGCACCCTGAAGATCTATTACAACGCCGACGGCGCGCACAAGGAGTGGACAGAGGCCGTTGCCAACCAGCTTCGCCAAAACCTTGGGTTGGAAGCGGTGTCAACCCCGGTGACAACGTTCCCCGAGTTCCTAGAACAACGCGACGCCGAAGAATTCGATGGTCCCTGGCGGGCCTCGGAGATTCCGTTCAACCCAGGCTTGGATGACGTGCTCCGCAACGTCTATTCGCAAACAGGCGGCGCCTCGAGCGGCTCTGGCTGGACCTCGGCAGAATTCGAATCACTCTTGACCCAGGGCCGCGCGCAAACCGATGTGGAGGCGGCCAACGATCTGTTCAACCAGGCCCAAGAGGTGCTGTTCCGCGACCTGCCGGCCATCCCGCTCTGGTACACGTACGGTTCAACCATTCATTCGAAACTGGTCTCCAACGTGCAGCGCACCCAATTCGGCTCCACCCTCTACCTGGTCCACAAGGAATCCAAATGAGCACCGCCGCAGCCGAGGCTGAGCCGCAGGGCGCCTACCGCCCGCCGCCTCCCTCGGTCACACTTCACACGTTGGACGGCCCACAGGGTCGCCTGCGCTACCAGGCCACCGCTGGATACCTGGACTTGGTGGAAGAGGACCCCACTGGGCCGGAAGCCAAGCCGCCACGCGCCACCGCCAGGGTGTTCCTCACCTCCTACGTGGCGCTCCCCGATGAGAGCAATCCCGCGCCGTCGGCCTCGCTGAAGCGTCCCGTTGTGTTTGTGTTCAACGGGGGTCCCGGCTCGTCCTCGGCTTGGCTTCACCTGGGGTTGTTCGGCCCGCGGCGGGTGGTGGCGCTGGACGGTGACCGGCGTTTGCCGCCGCCTCCCGAACTTGTGGACAACCTGGAAACACCGCTCTACCAGGCGGACCTGGTTCTGGTTGATCCGGTGGGCACGGGCTTCTCACGCGCCATCGAAGGCGAAGACCCGCACCGGCACCACGGAGTGGAGGAGGACGTGGAATCGGTCTCCGAGGTCATCCGCTTGTGGCTCGCGCGGAACGGCCGTTGGGGTTCCCCGGTGTTCATTGCGGGGGAATCCTACGGCGTGCTGCGCGGCACCAAGATAGCGGCGCACCTGGCCACACGGCACGGCCTGTACCTGGCCGGTTTGATCCTCATCTCATCCTCGCTGGGGGGCAGCGGCTTTGGGCCGGGAGGTTTCCTGGCCTCGCCCGGATTCCTCCCGACCTACGCGGCGGTGGCCCACTATCACGGGCTGCACCCGGGCCGGGAACTGGAAGACGTGGTGGCGGAAGCCGAACGGTACACGCTGGAGGAGTATGTGCCACTGCTGCTCCAAGGCAACCGGGCAAGCGACGAGGACAGGCGCCGCGGCATCGGCGGCTTGGCGAAGCTGACCGGTTTGAGCGAGAGCTTCATTGACCGGGCCAACCTGCTGATTGACCGGCGGCGGTTCCAAACCGAACTGCTGCGGGACCGGGGTCTGGTGGTCGGCGAGATCGACGGCCGGATCACCGGCTGGAACCCTGACCGAGCTGCGGAACTGCCGCTGCGGGACCCGACGGATGACGCGCTGCGCGGTGCCTACGCGGCGGGAATCAATCACTATCTGCGAAACGAATTGGGCTTTGAGACCGATTTGCCGTACGAGGTGTTGAGCGACCGAGTCCAGCCGTGGAAACCGGCCCAAGGCAAGCCGTTCGGCGGTTTTGGGTCGGTGCAGGCGCTGGGGCTGGCGCTGCGCACCAATCCGCACCTGAAGATCTTCTACCAGCTGGGCTACTACGACGTCTGCGTGCCGTACTTCGCAGCCCATCAGGACCTGGCGGAACTGGAGATTCCGGAGGAATTGCGCGCGGGCATCCGTGTGGAGCACTACAAGTCCGGCCACATGATCTACGTGGACGAGCCTTCACGGCTGGCGGAGACGGCCCACATAGCCGAGTTCCTCGAAGAATCCGGGCGGGCATGGGCCATTGCGCGCGGCAAGGCTGGCGGAGGAGGGGACCAGGGGTAATGGCCCGCTATGCTGCCGGCCGCGTTGGGCAAGCGGTCTTGGTGGTTCTGGCCGCCACCTTGCTCTTGTACGCGCTGGTCTACGCCATGCCCGGGGACCCAATCGCGGCGCTGGCGGGCGAGAACGGCCCCAAACTGGACGCGGCCACACGCGCCAAGATCGCGGAGCAATACAACCTGGACAAGCCGTTCATTGTGCAGTATCTGCTCTATCTGAAGGGCGTGTTCGCGGGCGACCTGGGCAGCACGTTTGCGCAGCGTCCCGTCCTAGAGATCATTGTGCGCGCTTTCCCGGTGACGTTCCGGCTGGCGGTGCTCACGGTGATCATCCAGACCGTGGTGGGTGTCACCGTGGGGGTGATAGCGGGCCGGAGGCGGGACGGCGCCCTGGACGGCGCCGTCACCACGGTCACCATGGTGTTGATCGGCGTGCCCACATTCGTATCCGCTTATGTGATCCAGTATTTCTTCGGCGTGAAGCTGGGCTGGGTCAAACCGACCGTATCCGCGCAGGCCACCTGGGGTGAACTGGTGCTACCGGCGGCCGTCTTGGCGCTGGGATCCTTGGCTTTCCTCATCCGGTTCACCCGTTCCGGGGTTTCTGAAAACCTAGGGGCGGAGCACGTGAGGTTCGCGCAGGCCCGTGGGCTCAGTGAATGGCAGGTCAACGTTTCACATGTGCTGCGAAACGCTCTGATCCCAATTGTCACGGTTGTAGGCACCGAATTCGGCGCGCTGCTGGGCGGGGCCATCATCACCGAGGCGGTGTTCAACATCCCCGGCTACGGGCAGCAGGTCTATCAAAACATCATCCGGGGCGCCTCCGCGCCCACCGTTTCATTGGTCACAGTTCTAGTGGTGGTGTTCGTTACGGTCAACCTGCTGGTCGACCTGGCCTACGCCGCGCTCAACCCGAAGGTCCGCTATGCCGCAGCCACTTGATTTGATTGAGCCCCCCGCGCCCGCCAGCGAGGAGGCCGGGCTTGTCGCAGAACCACAGCCAGCGCCCGCCGCGCCCGTCCCCACTCCAGTGGCCGCGCCCAAGGCCAAGCGGGCCAAAACGGAAGAACGTTCGCGTTCCGCGCTGGGCGAGGCATGGCACCGCCTGCGCCGCAGCAAACGGTTCTGGTTCTGCGCGGCTCTGACCACGTTTCTGCTGGTGGTGGCCGCCTTCCCGGCGTGGTTCACCGCGAAGGACCCGCATGACTGCGTGCTGGCCAATTCGCGGGCCCCAATGAGCCCCGAATTCCCGCTCGGTGCCGACTTCCAAGGCTGCGATGTGCTGACCACGGTGGTCTACGGCGCGCGGGCCTCAATTTCGGTTGGGTTGCTGGCGGCGGTGAGCGTCACCGCGTTTGGCGCCATCCTGGGCATTCTGGCGGGCTACTACGGCGGCCTGGCGGACGCCATAGTCTCCCGGATCACGGACACGTTCTTCGCCATCCCGCTTATTCTGGGGGCCATCGTGGCAATGCAGGTGGTGCCCGAACGCAACGTGTTCACGTTGGCTGCGGTGCTGACCGTATTTGGCTGGACCGGCACGGCACGCATTGCGCGGAGCGCCACCATTGAGGTCAAGACCAAGGACTACATTGCGGCGGCTCGCACCCTGGGCGCCAGCCACAAGCGGATCATCGCCACACACATCCTGCCTGGCGTGCTGGGACCGCTGATCGTGGTGGTGACCATGGCGATAGGCGGTCTGATAGCCGCCGAGGCATCGCTGTCCTACCTGAACATTGGCCTGCCGCCAGACGTTCCGTCTTGGGGCAAAGCCATATCCGACGGCAAGACCGTGTTGAAAGCCAACCCCACAATCCTGCTGTTCCCGGCGGGCGCCCTCGCCATCACGGTGTTCAACTTCCTCTTGCTGGGGGACGCGGTGCGGGACGCCTTCAGCCCCAAAGGGCGGTTGACATGACAACGCTGTTGACGGTCCGTGACCTGACCGTGACGTACAGCACCGAGAGCGGCCCGGTACACGCGGTGCGCGGTGCGGCGCTGGACGTGGAGCGTGGTTCCACGCTCGCCATTGTCGGTGAGTCCGGATCCGGGAAAACAACGCTGGCCAGCGGCATAGTGGGCCTGTTGCCTTCCGATGCCGCGGTCAAGGGGTCCGCGGTGTTGGACGGCAAGGAACTGCTGGGACGCGGGAAGCAGTCGTGGCGGGCGGTGCGGGGAAAGCGGATCGGCTACGTGCCACAGGACCCCATGCTGGCGCTCAACGAGGTCTGGTCGGTGGGGCATCATTTCCGTGAGACTGTGGCCGCGCACGGCCTGGCGCCGCGGCACAGATGGCGGGCCCTGACTGTGGAGCGCCTGGCGGAGGCCGGCCTGGATGATCCGGAACGAGCTGTCAACCAGTTTCCGCATCAGCTTTCGGGCGGGATGCGCCAGCGCGTGGCAATAGCGTTGGCGCTCTTGGCCCGGCCGGAGTTGATCATTGCGGACGAGCCGACCTCGGCGTTGGACGTGGTGGTGCAAAAGCGCGTCCTGGACCACTTGCAGCTCCTGACCAGCAAACTAGGCACCACGCTGATCCTGATCACACACGATTTGGGGTTGGTGGCGGACCGGTCCGAATATGTGGCGGTCATGAAAGACGGCGCGGTGGTGGAGACCGGTCGGACGGCCGAGGTGATTGCGGCGCCGGAGCACCCGTACACGCGGCTGCTGTTGTCCGCGGTGCCCAAGCTGAGTTCTGCGGCGGCACGGGAGGCGGCCGTGTCGGCCGATTCGCCGCCTTCGCTGGAGTTGCGTTCCCTGACCAAGGATTTCCCCGTGCGGCGCGGCCTGGGCGCTGTGCTGCGCGGCACCCGCCGCCGGTTGCTGCGGGCGGTCGACCAGGTCGATTTGACGGTGGCTTCCGGTCAATGCGTGGCCTTGGTCGGTGAATCCGGTTCCGGGAAAACCACAGTGGCGCGGTTGATCCTGGGCCTGGAAAAGGCGACTTCCGGCGACGCGGTGTTCCCGTCCGCCAGGGAGGCGGGCTCTGCGAGCGCCAATTCCCGGCGCGGTGCCTGGTTGGCCCACCGGGCCAAGGTGCAGGCCGTGTTCCAAGACCCCTACGGTTCGCTGGACCCGCAGTTCACCGTGGCCCGAACGTTGGAGGAGCCCCTGGTGATCCACGGCCGCGGCGGACCGGCCGACCGGCGGCGCCGGGCCGAAGAACTGCTGTCGCTAGTGGATCTGCCACGCGAACTGGCGGGGCGCTACCCGTCTGAGCTGTCCGGCGGCCAACGCCAACGGGTGGCCATAGCGCGCGCCTTGGCCCTGGAACCGGAGGTGCTGGTGCTAGACGAGGCTGTTTCCGCCTTGGACGTGCTGGTCCAAGCCCAGATTCTGGAGAGCCTGCGCGAACTGCGGCGCCGGTTGGCGCTCGCCATGCTGTTCATCACGCATGACTTGGCGGTGGTGGCGGAGATCGCGGATCAGGTGGCCGTCATCTCGCGTGGGCGCATAGTCGAGGCGGGACCCGTTCCGGAAGTGTTCGCCAACCCGAGCCACCCGTACACCCGGGAACTGCTGGACGCGGTGCCGGGGCGCGAGAAACTACTCGTCTGACCAGCCTGAAGGAGAGAAAATGACACAGCAACACGGCATCGACCCAAATTGGTCACCCGAGGTGGCCGCCGCCGTGGCGGAAGCCCTCGCGGAGGCGCCCGTGTTCGACGGCCACAACGACCTTCCGGCGGTGCTGCGCGCACGGGCTGGCTACTCGGTGGCTGACCTGGACGTGGAGGCCGCCTGGCGGCATACCGACCTGCCGCGTCTGCGGCGAGGCGGAGTTGGCGCCCAGTTTTGGTCCGCCTGGGTGCCACCGTCGCTGCCCGCCGGGGACGCGGTTCAGGCCACGCTGGAGCAGATCGACGCGATCCACCGCCTGGCGGCCGCCTACCCCAAAGACTTCGCGTTCGCCCGGACTGCGGCGGACGTGCGCGCCGCCTGGTCCTCAGGACGAATCGCGTCCCTGATCGGCATTGAGGGCGGCCATTCGATTGGCCGCTCGTTGGCGGTGCTACGGACGTTTGCCCAGCTAGGGGCGCGCTACTTGACGTTGACCCATACTTCTAGCATCGAGTGGGCGGATTCGGGCACGGACGAGGAGCACGTCGACGGCCTGAATGATGAGGGCCGGGCCGTGGTCGCGGAGCTCAACCTCCTGGGCGTGTTGGTGGATCTGTCGCACACAGCGGAAAGCACGCAGTTGGCCGCGTTGGCGGCGACCCGCGCGCCGGTGATCTTCTCGCATTCCTCGGCCAAAGCGGTGGCGGACCACC
This sequence comes from Bifidobacteriaceae bacterium, assembly GCA_031281585.1. Lineage (NCBI taxonomy): Bacteria > Bacillati > Actinomycetota > Actinomycetes > Bifidobacteriales > Bifidobacteriaceae > Bifidobacteriaceae bacterium. The sequence continues at coordinate 15,448 of JAITFE010000069.1, forward strand.
CGCGCAACGTGTCCGATGCCGTGTTGCAACTCTTGGCCGCCGGTGGCGGGGTGGCGCTGGTCACCTTTGTGCCGGACTTCATCTCCCCGGCACTGGCGGAATGGTCGCTGGGGTTCAGGGAACACCTGAAGGAGATCGCCGACGGAGCGGGCGGCGGTTTTGGGGGCTTTTGGAAGTCTGCGCCGCTGCCCGGCGAAACCCCGGCGGACACGCTCGCGCGGCAGGCTGGCGCCGCGGGAGCAGATTCGGCCCCGGCAGACTTTGCGGCCCTGACGCGGAAATGGGAAGAGAAGCACCCCAGGCCAGCGGTGGGAATCGAAGACGCGGTCCGGCATGTGGAGCACATCCGGGAGGTAGCGGGCATTGACCATGTGGGATTGGGCGGGGATTATGACGGCGTGCCGTTCCAGCCGGAGGGTCTAGAGGACGTGGCGGGCTATCCGCGCTTGCTTGCGGCACTGGCGGAGCGGGGCTGGTCCGCGACTGATCTGTCCGCTTTGACCGGCCGCAACGTATTGCGGGTGCTGCAAGACGCGGAGGACGCCGCGCGGTAACCCGGTCGGGTAATCACGCGGCGTCGATCCTGCGAAGCTCGGAAATGCATAGCGTGACGTAGGCTCTCACGCTGAAGCGGTCCGGATCGGGGATATTGGCCACCGCCTGTTCAATGTGCCGGTACATGTGCTCCCGCATTTCGGCCGGGCTCAGCGGTTCGGGCTCGAAAGCGGCTGAGCAGCATGGGGTTCCCGAGGGTGTTGAAGTCGGCGAGGATTCTTGGGCGGTCCACGGCGTCAAGCGTATTGGCGCGCCCGGCCCGCCCAGGCGACCGCGCTCCAGATGCCGAACATGGCGGCGATCACCGCCGCCGCGACCGCGACCAGGACCGGCAGGTACATTTGCCGGCCCAGCACGGAGCCGAAGAACTCCAGAATGGTCCCGCGCTCCGGCCAATTGACGAAGAAGTAGTTCGAGTTGGTGAGCTTGTTGACCGGATAGGCGATCGCCATCAGGGCGACGCCCAAGCCGACCGTGGCGGGGTAATAACGCCAACTTGGACGCCACCAGCCCATGGCGATGGGGGCGAGGCACGCGACCACCGGCAGGACGTGGCCCACGTTGTGTAGGAAGTAGTGCACCGAATAGGAGCTGAGGTAGCGGAACATCTCGCCCGGGAACACCAGGGCCGCGACTGCGGCGGGCAGAGCCAGGCCGAAGCCGAAGTTGAGGAGCAGTTGATTGCGTTTGAGCAGCCCGATCGGTATCAAAATGGCCGCCGAGGTGCACAAATGCAGCGGCAGATGGTCAATCCAGCGCTCGCCGGTGTACGTGACGCACATCAGCGCGGGCGGCACTATCCAGATCGAGAACACAGACCAAGCCAGCCACTTGACCACCCGATCCTGTTTCTCCGGCGGCACCTTCGCCAAGGCCCGCACGGCCACCACTATCACCACCAGGCCCAGCGCCAGGTAGACCAGATGGGCCGTGTTTCCCCAGACCCACAAAGTCCGGGGTGGCGCGTCGCGCGTGAACAGCAGGTCGAACCAGCCGCCCGAATCCATAGCCACTCCTACTTGTCCCCGACTGCGGCGGCCGCGTCCCAGGTGACCGCCCGGCGATCGCCATGGTAGCGGACCGAGCGCGAGGAGAATGGGGTTTCGAGCCTCTCGGCAAGCGTGTCGGCACGGCCTTCCGGCCCAGCCCGGTCCGCGCCGGAATACCGGTGTCACAGGTGCCGATTAGGGTTGGTTTCGTGTTCCTGACAATCGCTTCGCCGGGGGACGATTTGAGCTACCTCCTGTTCAAACACCCCGCCCGTGTCCAGGCCTTCGACTTGCCGGTCGGGCGGGCCACGGTGTTCTATCCCCGCGCGGACCAAGACGCGACCGAAGCCGCGCTGCTGGTCGACGTCGACTCGGCCGCGTTGGCCCGGTCGAAGCGGTTCCGGGTCTCCGGCTTCGAGTTGGGCCACTATGTCAACGACCGCGCGTACGCGGCGTCCTCGCTGCTCGCCGTGGCGCTCGGCCGCGTTTTCCGGTCGGCGCTGACCGGCCACGACCCGGAGGACCGGCCGGGCGCCGCCCTTCAGCCGCGCGAATTGACCATCCACCTGCCGTCAGTCCGCTCGCGGGGCGGCGCGTCCCTGGTCCGCGAGTTGTTCGAACCGCTCGGCTGGTCCGCCGATGCCGTCGAGGCGGTCCCAGCCTGCGTGGACCTCAGGCTCAAGGGGGTCGCCCGCCTTCAGGACGCGTTGTCGCAGCTTTACGTGCTGCTCCCGGTCCTCGACGATTCGAAGCACTATTGGGTGGGCGAGTCGGAGGTCGGCAAGCTGGTCCGCCACGGGGAGGATTGGCTGGCCGCCCACCCAGCCCGCGACCTGATCACGGCCAGGTACCTGGCCCACCAGCGTGAATATGTCGCGGACGCGACCGCGCTGCCGCTGGCGGAAGAAGGGGCTGACGAACTGGCGGAGGAGGCGGCGCAGTGCGGGCGAGCGGAGGCCCTCACGGACGCGGGGCCGCCAAGGCCGCCGCTCGGCGCCGAACGGACGGATTACCTGGTTGCGAAGCTGGCGGAACTGGGCGCCAAACGGGTCCTCGACCTGGGCTGCGGCGAAGGGCGCTTGGTCAGGCGGCTGTTGGACCAGCCCCGGTTCGAGGTGGTCGGGGCCGACGTCTCGACCTCGGCCCTGGACAAGGCCGCCAAGCTCTTGGAGCGGCTCTCCGACCGGCAACGCGAGCGGGTCAACCTGATCCAGGCCTCGGCGACCTACCGGGATCACCGTTTCGGCGGTTTCGACGCGATTGTGGCCTCGGAGGTGATCGAGCACATGGACCCGGACCGCCTGCCGGTGTTGGAACGGAACATCTTGGCGGAGGCCCGGCCGGGTCACTTCATCGTGACCACGCCGAACGCCGAATACAACCGAGTTTACGGCTTAGACGCGGGGGAGCCTCGCCACTCCGACCACCGTTTCGAATGGACCCGCGCGGAGTTTGAAGGCTGGGCGCGGGCGGCGGCCGAACGGGCGGGCTACGCGGTCGGATTCGACGGCATCGGGCCCCAAGAGCCGGGGCTGGGCCAACCGACCCAAGCGGCGGTGTTCACCCGGAACGCGGCGGGAGGCCAAGATGGCTGAACTGGAAATCCCGGAACTGAGCCTGGTCTTGCTGATCGGGGCCTCTGGCAGCGGCAAGTCGGTGTTCGGCGCGGAGCATTTCGGGCCGTTCGAGGTGGTCTCCTCGGACTTCTGCCGGGGGTTGGTCGCGTCAGACCCGGCCGACCAATCGGCGACTGCGGACGCCTTCGAGGTGCTGAACGCGATTGTGGGCAAACGCCTTCAGCGGGGCCTGCTGACGGTGGTGGACGCCACGAACGTGCAGCCCGCGTCGCGGCGGTCCTTGATTGCGCTGGCCAAGGAGCATGACGTGTTGCCGGTCGCCATTGTGCTGGACATGCCGGTCAGCTTGTGCGTGGAGCGCAACCGGGCGCGCGGGGTCCCCTTCGGGGACGAGGTCCCGCGCCGGCAGGTCAACGCGCTGCGCGGGTCGCTCAAGGGCCTGGGCCGCGAGGGGCTGCGCCACATCCACCACCTGGCCGGCCCGGAAGAGGTCGCGGCGGCGCGGATTCGCCGCACCAGGCTATACAACGACAAACGGGAAGAGTCGGGGCCGTTCGACGTGATAGGCGACGTGCACGGGTGCTTGGACGAGTTGTTGGCGCTGCTGGACAAGCTGGGCTATCAGGTGATCGCAGACCAGGCGGGGAACCCGGTCGACGCGACCCACCCGGCGGGGCGCCGGGCGATCTTCTTGGGCGACTTGGTGGACCGGGGCCCCAAAGTCGCGGACGTGCTGCGCCTCGCCATGGGCATGACCGGGGCGGGCCACGCGCTCGCCGTGCCCGGCAACCACGAGGCGAAGCTGGTGCGGGCGCTGGGGCCGCGCGGGGCGAAGATCCAGCCCACGCACGGCCTGGCCGCCACCCTGGCGGAACTCGCCGAAGCCGGTCCGGAGTTCGCTGAGCGGGTCAGGGCCTGGTGCGACGGCCTGATCTCCCATTACGTCCTGGACGCGGGCCGGCTGGTGGTGGCCCACGCCGGGCTCAAGGAGGCCTATCACGGGGGGGCCTCCGGGCGCGTGCGGGCCTTCGCCCTCTACGGCGACACGACCGGCGAATCGGACGAGTTCGGGCTGCCGGTGCGCTATCCGTGGGCGCGGGACTACCGGGGCCGGGCCATGGTGCTTTACGGGCACACCCCGGTGGCGGAGGCGGAATGGGTCAACAACACCCTGTGCCTGGACACCGGCTGCGTGTTCGGCGGCAAGCTGAGCGCGCTGCGCTATCCGGAGAGGGAACTGGTTCAGGTTCCGGCGGCGCGGGTCTACAGCGAGCCGATCAGGCCGCTGGCGGCCCCGGACGGGCCGGAACGGCGTGAGCCGGACGTGCTTGACGCCACCGACGTGCTGGGCAAACGGGCGGTTGAGACCCGGTGGATGGGGCGCGTGACCATCCCCGCCGAACGGGCGGCGGGGGCGTTCGAGGTGATGAGCCGGTTCGCGGCCGCCCCAGAACGCCTGGCCTACCTGCCCCCAACCATGGCGCCCGTTGACTCGGCCAAGGCGGACGGCCACCTGGAGCATCCAGCGGAGGCGTTCGCGCACTATGCCAACATGGGGGTGGAGCGAGTCGTCTGCGAGGAGAAGCACATGGGCTCGCGGGCGGTGATCTGGTTGGGCGCCGACTGGGGGATCATCCACACCCGCACCGGCCGGCCCTTCTTCGAGGAGGACCTCGAGGGAGAGGCGCTGGCGCGCCTGCGGGCGGCGGTCGGCCGGGCCGGCCTGTGGGCGGAACTCGAAACCGATTGGCTGCTGATCGACGCCGAACTGCTGCCCTGGTCGCTCAAAGCCGAAGGCCTGCTGCGGGAACAGTACCGGCCGGTTGGCGCCAGCGCGGGGGCGATGTACCGGGCGGCGGAGGCCGCGCTCGAGGCGGCGGCCGGGCGCGGGCTGGACGTGGCCGAACACCTGGAGCGGGTGCGGCGCCGCCAAGCCAACGCGGCCGCCTACAGCCAAACCGTGGACCGGTACGCCTGGCCGACCAACGGGCTGGACGGCGTGCAAATCGCTCCGTTCCAACTTCTCGCGGCCAGCGGGAAGGCGCTTTACACCGAGAGCCACGAATGGCACATGGCCGCCGCCGAACGGCTGGCCGCGGCCGACCCGGCCCTGATCCGGCCGACCCGGTGGCTGGCGCTGGACCCCGCCGACCAGGCGGCCTGCCAGCGCGGGGTCGAATGGTGGGAGGCGCTGACCCAGGCCGGGGGAGAGGGCATGGTGGTCAAACCCCTGGCGGGGCCGTCCAAACAGGGCACGCGGTTGATTCAGCCGGGTCTGAAGGTCCGCGGGCGCGAGTACCTGCGCATGACCTACGGGCCGGACTACCTGGACCGCCTGGGCGAGTTGCGCCAACGCCAACTGGGCCTGAAAAGGTCGCTGGCGCTCAGGGAGTACGCGCTGGGACTCGAGGCGATCGACCGCCTGGTCGCGGGCGAGCCGCTCTGGCGGCGCCACGAGGCGGTGTTCGCCGTGCTCGCGCTCGAGTCGGAGCCCACCGACCCGAGGCTGTGAACCCGTCCGCGCGGATGACGGCGGCGCGCCAAGGGCGGGGGCGCGCCACTCCAGCCGACACACCGATGTGGCCTTGATCACAGGCTTTGGATGGGCGATCAGGCCTAAAGACCCATTAAGATAGATCTTGGGCGGGCCGCCGAAGGCCGCGTCGACATGATTCCCACCAACCAGGAGCAAGGATGAGCCGAATCAGGAGCGAGCAGTTCCGCACCAAGGTCATGAGCGCCGATCAAGCCGCGACCTTCATCAAAGATGGCAGCAATGTTGGATTCTCCGGATTCACCGGTTCTGGCTACCCGAAGGCGGTGCCTGGAGCCTTGGCTAGCCGCATTCAGGCAATTCACGCGGCCGGCCAGCCATTCAAAATTGGCGTGTTCACGGGTGCCTCGACCGCCCCTGAACTAGATGGTGTGCTAGCCGAGGTGGACGCCATCGGCTGGCGGATGCCCTACCAATCCGATCCGGTCTTGCGCCGCAAGATCAACGAAGGTGTGACCGACTACTGCGACATTCACCTGGGGCTGTCTGGTCCGCTGACGGCATCGGGCTTCCTCGGCAAACTCGACACCGCAGTGATTGAGATCACCGCTATCACCGAAGACGGCGAACTGATCCCGTCCTCCTCGCTGGGCAACAACTTGCTTTGGATTGAAACCGCTGACCAGGTCATCCTCGAGGTCAACCACTGGCAGTCGCTCGACCTCTACGGGA
>JAITFE010000070.1 GCA_031281585.1 Bifidobacteriaceae bacterium
CGCGGCGGTGTCGCTCATGGCGACCAGGGTCGCACGGGCGGGCGGCCTTGTCTCGCGGCGCGGGCCGCCGTCTCGCGCCCAACCCGCGCCGGCCGCGGGGCGTCGGCTCACGGTCGGCATTCCGCCCGCCGCGAGTCGGCCCGGCCGCGGCGCCCTCGCCCCGGACTTGGCACGCTTCGGGCGGTCGGGGGCTCCCCATCCGGAACGCGGGCGGACCACCCGGCCCACGGGTTAATGGCAGGCTAGAGGGCGTGCCTGAATCGCTGCCTTTGCGCTCCCGCCTGGCGGTGGCCGCCGGCCACACCGCGAGCGCCGCGTCTCGCGCGGTTGGGCGGGGCCGGGGCCAGGTGATCGGCGGGCGGGTGATGCTGAAGGTCGACCCGTCGCTGCTGCGCAGGCTGTCCGCGTCGATGCGCGTGACGGCGGTCAGCGCCACGAACGGCAAATCGACCACGACCCGCATGATCGCGGAGGCCCTGGCGGCGTTGGGCCCGGTGGCCCACAACTCGACGGGCGCGAACATGGCCGCCGGGGTGGCGACCGCGTTGGCCGCCAACCGCCGGGCGCGCTTCGCCGCGCTCGAGGTGGACGAGGCCCACCTGCCCGCCGTGGCCGAGGCGACAGGCGCCACCCAACTGGTCCTGATGAACTTGAGCCGCGACCAGTTGGACCGGGGCAGCGAGGTGCGGATGCTGGCCGAACGCTGGCGCGCGTTCGCGGAGGGCCTGGGGCCGGAGGTCCAGGTGGTGGCCAACGCGGACGATCCGATGGTCGCCTGGGCCGCGAGCGCCGCCCCGACCGTCACCTGGGTGGGCTGCGGCCAGTGGTGGACCGAGGACTCCGCGCTTTGCCCCAATTGCGGGGCCCCTTTGGTCCGGCCGGAGGGAAGCTGGTCTTGCCCCCAGTGTGGTTTCGCCCGCCCGGACGCCGCTTGGTTTGTGACGCCCGATGCCGTCGAGGTCGTCACCCCGTCCGGCGCCGTTCGCCCCCGGTTGGCGTTGCCGGGCCGTTTCAACGTGGCCAACGCGGCCATCGCCCTGGCGGCCGTGTCCGCCCGGGGCGTTGGCACAGATGTGGCCTTGGACGCGTTCACGCAGGTGACAGACGTGGACGGGCGGTACGTGCGGTCCTCCGTCGAAGGGCACGAGGCGCGGCTGCTGCTGGGCAAGAACCCGGCCAGTTGGACCGAGATGATGCAGCTGGTGGCCGATTCGCCGGCGCTGTTGGTGACCGTGCTGAACGCGCGCGGGGCGGACGGCCGCGACCCGTCGTGGATCTGGGACGTGCCTTTCGAGGACTGGGCGGGCAGGCCCTGTTGGGTGGCGGGCGAGCGCCGGTTCGACCTGGCGGTCCGGTTGGACACGGCCGGCTTGGAGGTGCTGGGCGTCAGCCTGGACCCCTTGGCGGCGGTGGAACAAGCGGCGCCCGGCCAAGCGTTGGACGTGGTGGCGAATTACACGGCTTTCCAGGAGTTGAGGGCGCGGGTGGTGAGATGAGGGCGGTCGAGGCGGTCGGGATTGCGCACCTGTATCCCACTTTGATGGGGACTTACGGGGACGGCGGGAACCTGAAGGTGCTGGCGCGGCGGTTGCGGGCGCGGGGAATCCCGGTGCGCCTGGAGAGCGTTGGGCCGGGCGACCCGGTGCCGGAAAGCGCCGACCTGTATGTGCTGGGCGGCGGCGAGGACGCCTCCCAAATCGCGGCGGCGCACGCCTTGCGCGAATCGGGGGCGTTGGGCCGCGCCGCCGAACGCGGCGCGGCGATCTTCGCCGTCTGCGCGGGCCTGCAGGTTATGGGACATGACTTCGAGGTCTCGGGCGGTGCGATTGAACCCGGCCTGGGCCTGCTGGACGCCACCACCAGGCGCCGCGAGCCGCGCGCGGTCGGCGAGGTCTTGGCGCAACCCGTTGACGGCTCGCCCCTCTTGACCGGCTATGAGAACCATGGCGGCGGAACCACGCTCGGTGCGGCGGCGGCGCCTCTCGCGAGGGTGATCCACGGCATCGGCAACGGGGCGGGCGGGCCAACCGGCGACGGCACGGAAGGCGCCATCCAGGGGAGCATTGTGGCCACCTATCTGCACGGACCGGTGCTGGCCCGCAACCCGGCGCTGGCCGACCAATTGCTGGAACTCGCGGTCCACGCCAAACTCCCGGATTTGGAAACCCCCTACGTGGACCAGTTGAGGGCCGAACGCGAGAGTTACGCGCGCTTGGGCAAGCTCTCCGCCGAATCGGCCCGAACCCGCCGCTGAACGGCCGTCCGCGCCCGCATCCGCGCGAATTGTCCGCGCGCGTTCGCCTGGTATTCTCCTCAATTGGGTGGGCCGCCCAGCCGCCAACCAAATTGGACACCCCAAGACTCCGACCAGCGACGACGAGGCCACCCCGCCTCGGCCCGAACAAGTCGAATTCGAGATGCGGGGGGTTGTCGCTCAGTGCCGCCCAACACTCTGAAAGGCGAATTGGATGCGGAAGGAACTGCGCAATGCGGAAGAAATCGTGGGCTTTGGCCATTGGACTTGCGTTGATCATGGGAGCCGTCTCGGCCTGTAGCGATGATCAGGCGGACGCCCCAGGTTCGGGTGCCAACGACAGCCCGGCGGGGCAACAAGAGGCAGGTGCCGGCGCCGGCGCTGAAAACGGGACATCCGCCGAAGCCACCGCGAAAACATGTGACGATTTCCAGCCAGATCCCGAATTGGCCGTTCTCTGGCGCGACGCGTTCTGGGCCAATCCAGAAGGAAGCGCGGACTGCGAAGACGAGATTCCAGGCGACCTGCGGCTCGATTTGGAACTGCGGGAGGGAATGGGCTACACGCTGCAGATCGCCTGCCGGTGCGAACGGGAAGAGCCCGCGCACCAGGTGATGGTCTCAAACGCCCAATTGGGTGGAGACAGCCAGATCCTGCCGTTGGTGGACGCGGTGGTGCAAGACCCAGCCGTCTACAGCGAGTGGCTGGAAGAGCAGCGAAAGGCATATGACGAGACGGTGGTGGAGCAAAAGACCTCGGACCGCTATTGGGAACGCGCCTTCGGCGGCCCGGTGGCATTCGAGGACATTTGGATGGACGCTTCCCGCTGGGAGGAAACATTCGAGATCGGCCCCACGTACCAACCCGGCGTTGACACCCAAGACGATAACATTGGCAGGACATGGTATTTCGCGATCGATCCCCCCAAAGCCCCCAAGGCGGCGCTGGCCGTCAAGTTCGACCTGACGGTGGACGGCGAAACCAAGACGATCGCTTTCCAGCTCTGACCCGCCACCTGGGCTAGGCACTGCGGGCTTCGCCGGGCTGGCCACGCCTCAATCGGCCGAGGCACCGCAAGGCGGGTCTAGTCGGGGCCTGCGGCAGCCAGGACGGTAGCGGGCGGAACGCTTGCGACGGATGTCCGAATATTCACGCTGAGGGCACACCCAATTCTCGAACAGGGATTGTCTAGCGGGCTTGCGACCGGTAGACTATACACATGTCGGAATGGTGCGTTCCCGGTCAGCCGCGCAGTGGCGGCAATAGGGGTGCCGCGCGCCGCAACGCGAGGGCCGAGAACACGTCCGTTGGCGCTGGGGACGGGGCGCGGGACGGCGCGGGGTTTTGGGCCGTTCCAGGGGTGGACCGTCCCGGCTGCAGGTCGCTGCCACAGCCAGGGTCTTTGGGCGTGGGCGGGTACGCCCCGCCGGTCAGCCCGCTGGTGGAGGCGGTCAACGCGCTCCTCGGCGCCGCCATGGGCGGCGGCCGCGGGTCTGGTGCCGTCGCTGGGGGCCGGCGGCGCCTCGGAGAACGCCGGCGCGGACCTTTCGGGTTTCGCTGACGCGGGACGCTCCGGCAACGCCGGCGAGGGCCTGGCGGGTTGGGTTCAGGCCGCCCTGGGCTCGGGACGGGTCGGCCTGGAGGAGTTGGTCGGGGTCGCCCATGTGGCGCTGGGCCGCGTCGCGGAGGTGGCCTCGGGCGCTGGGGCCCTGATCGCGGCATCGGATCCCGGAGTGTTGGACGCCTTGGCCGGGATGCTCAATGTCAAGAACCGCGTTGACGCGGTGGTTGGCGAGTTGGTCGGCGCCTTGGACCGCTCAGGGGCCCCCGACCAGTTGACGGGCGCCGGGCTGACGGCCTTCTTGACGCTGAAGGGTTTGCTGACGCGGCAGCAAGCGTCGCGGATCGTGTTGGGGGCGCGCCGGGCCGCCGGGTTCTCGTTGGTGCGGGAAGCCGCGCTGTCCGGCGGGATGAACGCCGCCCAGGCGGAGGCGGTCACGGGCGTGCTGCGGGACCTGCCGCGAGCGTTGGACGCGTCCCAGGTGGGGGCCGCCGAACGGTACTTGGTGGAATTGGCGGCGTCGACGGCATCGGACGGGCTGGCGAGAGCCGGCGAGCGGGTGCTGGAAGAGATCGCCCCCCTGATAGCGCAACAAGTCGGGGAGGACAAGGCGCGGCGCCAATTCGAACGGGCGCGCCGGCGCCGCTTTTTCACGGTCACCACGCACGCCGATGGCGTGACCACCTTCACCGGATCCTTGCCGGCCGTAGACGGGGAGATCCTCCGCCAGGTGGTGGACGCGGTGGCGGAGAAGGAACGCCGCCGCCAATCGGAGACGCCCGGCGGAAAGCCGCTGGAACGGCGGGCCGCCCGCGCGGACGCGCTGGTCGCCATCGCCCAACACGTTCAATGGTGCGGTCAGGCCCCAGACCTCGGGGCGTCCCGCGCCCGCCTGATCCTGACGGTCCCACTGGCCGACCTGGCCAGCCCAACCGGGCCAACCGATGGCCGCCTGGCTTCGACCGGGGACCGGGTTGACGCCAAGACCCTGAAAACGCTGGCCTGCGACAGCGACGTCATGCGGGCCGTGCTGGGGGCGAAAGGCGAAGTCCTCGACATCGGGCGCGCGACCAGAGTCATCCCCAAGGCGCTGCGGCTCGCGCTGACTGTGAGGGATTCGGGCTGCTCGTTCCCCGGCTGCGACCGGCCGGTCGAGGCTTGCCACGTGCATCACATTGACCCATGGTGGCACGGGGGACCCACCAGTTTATCGAACACTTGTTTGCTATGCCCGTCGCATCACCGGTTGGTTGAGCCGCCCAGGGACGGCCCGCCCGATTGGGTGGCGCAGCTCCGCGACGACGGCCTGGTGGAGTTCACCCCGCCAAGGTGGATCGACCTGGACCGCAAACCCATCCTCCACCACCGGTTCCAGGCCCGCGGCGCCAAGCCGTCGAGCGGGCCCCAACCCGACAACCGCGGGCAACAGCCGGGACCGCGCGCGCCACAGGACCCACCAGGCGACCGGTCGCCCTTCTGATCAGACCCGCCCCCGCCCACCTCCAATCCCTTGGCGGCCCACCCTGCGGAGGGGCGGCCATGGGGCCGCGGCTGCCGCGAAAAGCCGAATCGGATCGTTGCACAACGTGGACTCGAATCGTTGCAGAACGCGGAACGCAAACGATGCAAAACGCGGAGCAGAACCGCCGAAAGCTTGCTTCGAATCGGCTTGACCTGCGCTATTATCCATTCGTGGACTACTATCCGCGAACCGTTGATCGTCCCCTCACGGAGCTCCTTGAAGCCATGGGCGGCGTGCTCGTTCAAGGCCCGCGCGGCTGCGGCAAGACGGCGACTTCGCTCAAGCATTCGCGCAGTTCGATTCGCTTCGACGCCTCGCCGCAACTGGTGCGAACCGCCGAGCTTGCCCCGCGCTCGCTCCTAGCGGGCGCGACGCCCCGGCTTCTTGATGAATGGCAACTCGCGCCCGACATCTGGAACGCGGCTCGCCATGAGATTGATTCGCGGCGAGAACCGGGCCAGTTTATCTTCTCCGGGTCTGCGTCCCCGCTGCCGGACAAGTCCCGCCATTCGGGTGCGGGCAGAATCGCCCGGCTCACAATGCGGACCATGACCCTGTCCGAGCGGAGGGCATCCAGCGACCAAATCTCCTTCCAAGCTTTGCGGTCTGGAACCCAACAAGTCCAGGCCATGGCGGCGCTAGACTACGAGGAATTGGCAGAGCAGGCCGTCAGGGGCGGTTGGCCAGGCCTGCTCGACCGCCCGACCGGAGCCGCCTCCATCTTCAACCAGTCCTACTGCGCGGACTTGGCGGACGCCGAGATTTCCGCGCCCGGCCTGCCCGCGCACAACCCTGCGCGTATGCGCCAGTTTCTCGCTTCGCTTGCGCGCAACATCTCTCAGCAGCCAACCCTGCGGACCCTTGCCTCTGACGTGTCCGGGTCCGGCACCTCAATCAGCGTGGATACGGTCCGCGCCTATTTAGACGCCCTCACTCGCGTGTTCGCCGTCGAGGAGGTGCCGGCCTGGAGCCCGGCGCTGCGCTCACGCTCAAGACTTAGGGCCAAACCCAAATTGCACCTGGCCGATCCGGCTCTCGCCTGCGCGGCAATTGGAATGACGCCGGAACGCCTGCGGCGCGACCCGGAGTATTTCGGTCAGATTTTCGAATCAATGGTCGTTCACGACCTTCGGGTTTACGCCGAGGCCCAGGGCGGCCAAGTCTTTCACTACCGCGACAACACGGAACTCGAAATCGACGCCATCATTGAGTATTCGTTCAACGATTGGGCCGCCGTGGAAGTAGAACTGGGTTGGAGGCAAATCCCTGAAGCCGAAAAGAACCTGCTGACGCTCCGCGACGAACGTGTCGACCCCGACCGCGTTGGCCGTCCCGCCTTCCTGGCGGTCATCACCGGCACCGAATCTGCTTACACCCTTCCTTCGGGTGTGCACGTGGTGCCACTGGCGACGTTGACAGCCTAACCATGCAGTGACCGCTTATGGAACGGCCTTCAACGGCCACGCGATCACGGATGCCACGTCCGGGCCTAGGCCGACGAGGCCGAGCGCGGCGACGAGGTCGCCGAATTGAAAAAAGGCAGTTGCCCGGATGGCCGCGCCCTCGCGTACATCCGGCCGGGAATCCGCTCAGCGCGATACGGCCCGGCGCGGGCCTGGGCGTTAGTAGGCTGGTTGGCGTCCACAACCCACCGAGCCGCGAAGGATGGCGATGACCCCGCCGGCGCAGACCAACCCAGACCCGACCGACGTCACCCCGAACGGCGCCAACCAGCCGCGCACGGCCGAAACCGCCGCCGATGCCGTCCGCATCGACACCGTCGACCAGGCCGCCGCCAGCCCGGACAGGCCCCAACCGTGGCGGGAACTGGGCCTTAAGGAAGACGAATACCAGCGCATCCGCGAGATTCTGGGGCGGCGCCCCACCGGAGCGGAACTGGCCATGTACTCAGTCATGTGGTCCGAGCATTGCTCCTACAAGTCCTCCAAGCTCCACATCAAGCGCCAGTTCGGGGCCAAAACCACGGACAAGATGCGCGAACGCCTGATGGTGGGGATCGGGGAGAACGCGGGCGTGGTGGACATTGGGCAGGGGTGGGCCGTGACGTTCAAGATCGAGTCCCACAACCACCCATCCTTCGTGGAGCCGTACCAGGGCGCGGCGACCGGCGTGGGCGGCATTGTCCGCGACATCATGGCCATGGGGGCCAGGCCGGTCGCGGTGATGGACCAACTGCGCTTCGGGCGGATCGACCATCCCGACACGGCCCGCGTTGTGCACGGGGTGGTGGCCGGGATTGGCGGCTACGGCAACTGCCTGGGACTGCCGAACATCGGGGGCGAAACGGTCTTCGACCCGTCCTACCAGGGCAACCCTCTGGTCAACGCGACCTGTGTGGGCGTGCTCCGGCACGAGGACCTGCACCTGGCCAACGCCTCCGGCGTGGGGAACCTGGTGGTCATGTTCGGGGCGCGGACCGGCGGGGACGGGATCGGCGGGGCGTCGGTGCTGGCGAGCGAGACGTTCGCGGCGGACGGCCCCTCGAAACGCCCCTCGGTGCAGGTGGGCGACCCGTTCCAGGAGAAGGTGCTGATCGAGTGCTGCCTGGAGCTCTTCCAAGCGGGCGTGGTGGAGGGCATCTCCGACTTCGGGGCGGCGGGCCTCAGCTGCGCCACTTCGGAGCTCGCGGCCGCCGGCGAGGGCGGCATGCGCGTTGACTTGGACAAGGTGCTGCTGCGCGATCCGACCCTGACGCCGGAGGAAATCCTCATGTCGGAGTCGCAGGAGCGCATGATGGCGGTGGTCACACCCGCCAACTTCCCGGCGTTCGAGGAGATCGCGCGCAAGTGGGACGTCGAGTACTCGGCGGTGGGCCAGGTGACCAGCGGCGGCCGCCTCAGGATCGACTACCGGGGCCAGTTGGTGGTGGACGTCGACCCGAAGACCGTGGCCCGGGACGCCCCCATGTACGACCGCCCGTCGAGCCGCCCCACCTGGCAAGACGCCCTCCAGGCCGACACGACCGAGCGGTTGCCCAGGCCGGGGACGGCGGAGGAGTTGGCTGAGACGGTGGTGGCGCTAGCGGCATCGCCCAACTTGTGCTCGCGGGCGTGGGTGACCAACCAGTACGACCGTTTTGTGCAGGGCAACACGGCTTTGGCCATGCCCGATGACGCCGGGGTGATCCGCGTTGACGAGTCGAGCGGGCTCGGGGTCGCGTTGGCGACGGACGGCAATGGGCGTTACACCAAGCTGGACCCGCGGGAGGGCGGGCGCCAAGCGTTGGCGGAGGCGTACCGGAACGTGGCCACGGTGGGCGCGGTGCCGCTCGCGGTGAGCGACTGCTTGAACTTCGGGTCGCCCGAATCGCCCAGTTCGATGTGGCAGCTGGTCACCGCGATGGAGGGGCTGGCGGACGCCTGCCTGGAGTTGGAAGTGCCGGTGACCGGCGGGAACGTGTCGCTGTACAACGAGACGGGAGACCCAGGCCGGATCGACTCGGCGATCCACCCGACCCCGGTGGTGGGGGTGCTGGGCGTGCTGGACTCGGTGGCGCGGGTGCGGCCCTCGGGGTGGGATGAAGCCGGTCTGGCGGTGTTCCTGGTTGGGCGGACGGCCGCGGAACTGGACGGGTCGGCCTGGGCGGATGTGGCCCACGGGCACTTGGGCGGCTTGCCGCCAGCGGTCGATTTGGCGGCCGAACGGCGTCTGGCCTCGGCGCTGATCGGGGCTTCGCGCGCCGGTCTGGTGGCGGCGGCCCACGACTTGGCGGACGGCGGCCTGGCCATGGCGCTGGTGGAGGCGAGCCTCCGGTACGGCGTTGGCGCGCGGGTGTCGTTGGACGGCGTGCTGGCGCGCGACGGCCTGACTCCGTTCGAGGCCCTCTTCTCCGAATCGCAGGCGCGCGCGCTGGTGGCGGTCGCCGCCCCTGACGCCGACCAGTTCGAGGCTTTGGCGGCCGAGGCGGGCTGCCCCGTCGCGCGGCTGGGCGAGACGGGCAGCGATGGCGGCGGGGACGGCATCGGCGGCGAAGGGGAAAAGCTGTCGATCACGTGGCCGGGCGGCGGCTTCGAGTTGCCGCTGGCGAGCCTGCGCCAGGCTTGGGAGGCGACGCTCCCAAGCCACTTCGCGTAGCGCGCGGCGGACCACTGCGCCGCGCGGACGAACATCTGACGACGCTGCGCGCCCAATTCAAGCTCGCGGCGACGTCCACGCGCTGCTCGCGGCCCCGATTGCCAGTTGTGCTCAATCAAATGAGCACCAGTGCCCAAGTTTGGCCCGGTGCGCAATAGAACGAGCGACATGGAAGACCTGATTCCGCGCCCGGTGGGGAGGCTTTTCCTTCGTGGTCGGCTTGATGCCTGACCGCCGCGCCGCCGCCGATTACTTGGACGGGCTGGTCAACACGATCCTGGTGAAGGACGTCATGGTCAGGCAACGGGCAACGAACGCGGCCATGTTCCGCGACGTAGCGGCGGGTGTGCGCGCCGGCCCCGACACGGGGCACCTGCTTGAGAACGCCTTCTTTCTTGAACTGCGCCGCCGCCACGGCAAGGTTTGGACGGGGCGCGCGGGCGCCGGCGACATCGACTTTGTGGTCGAATCGGGGGACAGCCGCGTCTATCTGCAGGTGGCCGCCACGGTGCGCGATCCGCAAACGCTGAGCCGCGAGTTGGCACCGCTGCTCGCGGTCCGCGACCATCATCCAAAACTCCTGCTCACCCTGGACGAGGATCCACCCGCCACGCACCAGGGCGTCCGCCAACTGAACGCCGTTGACTGGCTGTTGGGCGATCAGCCGGCCTGAGCCGCATCCCGGCCTGGCGGGCATGACGCCGGCTGCACGGTCAGGTTGGTTCTGCGCTGTGCCCGCGGCCGAGGTCCGCAGTCTCCGCGTCACACCGCGCGAAGGTTTCGATGGCGCGCGCCAACTTCAGGTCCGCCGTGAACACCGGGGCGCCGAGCGCCTCGGCCAAAGCGGCGTAGGCAGCGTCATAGGGACCCAGGTTGTGCCGCAGCTCCCACACCCGCCCAAGCAGCCCGTCAAGGGGCCACTCGCGAACCGGCCAATGCGCCAGATCGGCGGCCGCCCGCGCCGCCGCCGCGCCGTCTAACGCCCCTGCGACCTCCCACTTGCGCAGCACCGCAATCACCTCCAGCGCTGCGACCTGCGGCACGTGCAGGACCACGGCGTCCCCCGCCAAACGCTGCCGCGCGACCTCCCCCAACGGAGAGCCGATCAGCATTTCAGCCAGCACCGAGGCGTCGACAACCACGTCCCTCACCGGGAATCGCGCTCCCGGCGCACAATGTCCGCCGCCGCCTCGCGCTCGGCGTCCGCGTTGGCGAGCCGACCCGGCGTGGGCCTGAAGAACTCCTCGGGCGTCGGCCTTGAGGCGATGAAGTCGAGTTCGCGGGCGACGTACTCCGACAGGGTCTGCCCCGCCAGCGCGGCGCGGGACTTCAAAACACGGTGGGTTTCGGGCGAGATGTTCCTGACCTGAAGCATTGACATGCGGTCGATCATATCGCATGCGCAGCGCATGCGGCTGGCGAAACCAAAGCCGCGGCACCAGCGTGCTAGCCTGGGCCCAGCCAAGCCCCAGGAGTCCCCATGAACACAGCGCATCGCGGCGCCGCCCGCATTGCCGGCGAACGGGCCGGCGCATGAGCCAACCTGACGACTTGTTGGCAAGACTCGCCGCCCGGTCGGCCCACGCCCGCACGGGCGTCGGCACGCCTCGGCCTTCCAGCGCCAAAGTCAACACCTGCCCGCGCTGCGGCGCACCCCGCACCAGGCGCGCGGGCCTCAAGACCTGCGCCTACTGCGGGCACGAATTCATCGCCGTCACACTGACAGACGGGCTGTTCATAGAACCGGAGCGCGGCACCGCATGATGAATGCCGAACGGACCGCCCTGCGCCAAGAGATCAGGGGACGCCAAGCGCGGTGGCTTCGCTTCCTGGAACGCCTGGACGCCAGGGCCGCCGAATTCGCCGCCGCAGCCAGCGCCGAACTGGCGCGGACGCGCCAAAGCGACCCAGACCCGGACAAGGCCGCCTTGACACGCCTGTTGTCCGCCGTCTGCACACAACTCAAAGGCCTCCGCGACAAGGCGGACAAGGTCTTCGACGACCAGATCCTGGATTTCAGCTACGAATTGCGCGAAGCGGTCGACGTCCATGACCCGTTGCGCCGCGAAGTCGATGAGTTCATGTCGGCCTGCCGGGCGGCGCACAACCGCTTCAACGAGAATGCGCGGCGCCTGGAAGGCGACCTCCGGCGCGAAGCCGAAGGTGACCTGGAACTGGAATACCAGGCCGCCCTGGCGTCATTCGACCAGGCCAAGGACCAATTCTTCTGTCAGACTTGCGGGGCGCGGCTGGAGATTGAGCGGCTGTTCTTCATCGAAACGCATGTCGCCTGCGGCTACTGCGGGGCCTTGCACAACTTCCAGCCCGGCGCCCAGGCCCGCTGGGTCCAGCACATGGCGCATGATCTGGCCGCCCGGCGCTGCGCCGGCCAATTGGCCAAGTACGAGGCCGAAAAGGACCGAGAACGGCTCCTGTACTCCCAAGCGCATGAACTGAAACTGAGTTCGGTTGGGCGGTCCGAACGCGAAAAGGCCGCGATTGGCCAGGAGATCGCCCGGCTGGACCGACTGCGGATCGAGGCAGCCCAGAACGCACCCCGTCTTTACCTGGGCTACCGACGGGCCGTCTACGACCAGCTCAACCTGATTCTGCCCGAATTCCGGGACCACCACGAAAGGTGTTTCAGGGAAGAAAGCCGCTCGGCCGCCGAGGGGCCCGAACTCACAGAAGGGATCGCAAAATGACCAACCTTGAGCCGATTCACGGCATATCTTTTCAGGACTGGGCGGAGATGACCCGGGTGGTCGCCACCGGGGTGCCCGTCGAAACGGTCAACCAGGCCATGGGAATTGACGGCGCCATCTGGGACGAGGTCAACACCCTGTGGACCCAGCGGATGGCCGAAGACTCCACTTTCGAAATGGTCACCCTTCTGGGACAGCATTGGCAAGGCGCGATCGCCAACCCGAAGCTGAAGCCCCTCCTCACGCCCAAATCGCCGGCGGCGGCGGAAAACATCGCCAAGCTGAAGAGCGACCGCCTCTTTTACATTGAATTGGCCGCCGCCAGGGACGCCGCCTACAGCCAGGGCCTGGACGGCGCCCAATGGATCGCCGACAACTACGGCGTCAGCTTGGGCGAATTCCAGGAGATCGCGATGGACTACATGGCGCAGCGGACCAACGGCCAAGAAAGCCCCGAGGAAACAGCCCGCTACTTCCAGTACCAATTGGAGATGAAGACCCGCTACGAGCAGCAATTCGCGGCCGAGGTTGGCGGCAACCTGGCCGACGACATCGACTTCTAGCCGGCGCCGGCCCGTTCGTAGAATGGGGGCGGCCATGAGGCTGGAAACCGGGGCGGAACGAAGGCGAGGGTCGCGGATGGGCGGACAGACGGCATCGGGCAAGTCGGCGACTGCGCTTTTCCAAGCCGAGGCCTGCGACACGCCGCTGTGGCTGCGCCGAATCCACGCGGCGCTGGCGGTGACCGCGTTGGGCCGGGACCCGGACGGCGGGCTGGCCGTGGCCCTCGAAGAAGCGTCCGGAAAGCCCGCCGGGCCGTGATTGTTGAGGTCAACCGCGTCCTGGCCCCGGTGACGGTGCTGGGCCACGGCAGGCGGGTGGCCCTGTGGGTGCAGGGTTGCCGGTTGGCCTGCCCCGGCTGCGCCTCGGTCGACACTTGGGCGGCGGGCGGCGGGACCGGCTGGGACGCCGCCACGCTGGCCGCCGCGTTGGCCAACGCTATTGTCGAAGGCGGCCTGGACGGCCTGACCCTGACCGGGGGCGAGCCGCTTGACCAGGCCGAGGCGCTGGCCGCGGTGGTCGAACAGGTGCGGGTAGCGGTCGCGGGCCGCAAGAATGGCTTTGACGTGCTCGCTTTCACGGGCTATCCGGCCCCGTCCGCGCGCAAGCGCGCAGGCCGCCTCTGGTCCCTGCTCGACGCGGTGGTGGCGGGCCCATACCGCCGCGACCAGCCCAGCGCCGAGCCGCTGATCGCTAGCGCCAACCAACGGCTCGTCCGGCTGACCCCGCTGGGCCGCGCCCGCTACCCCTTGCGAGACGCCACGCCCCGCATGCAGGCGATGGCCCTCGACGGCGAACTGATCATGGTGGGGCTGCCGCGCCCCGGCGACCTGGACCGGTTGGAGGCCGGCCTGCGCCAACGCGGCGTCATCTTGGAGGGCGTGTCGTGGCGCGGGTAGCCCCGCTCGACCCCTGGCCAGCGTCTGCGGCGCGGCCTTGGCCGCCGCCAAGACCCCACCGGAACCGGGCGGGCTAGGCCGCCGCGCCGGTCTCCAGTTCTTCGTTGGCCGGGGCGCCCGGGGCGGTCCGGTGCGAACCGGTGGGCTCGACGCCTTCGGCGCGGTCGTGCTTCGTCTGGTACTGCCAAATGGCGTTCCGGAGCCGCAGCGAAGAAGTGCCCATGACCTGCGCGGCTTGGTCCACCAAGGCCAACGCCTCTTGGTCTGGGACCGGTCCGCCCAGGGCCTCGGCCGCGAATTGGCCCAGCCACAAGTCCGGCGGGACCATGCGGATGCCGCTGACCAGGAGCAGACGCTCCCAGGTCAAGCCCGAATGCTGAGACGGCAGCTCCAGCCACATGCGGTGGAAATCCAAGTACGGCTGGGACTTGCGGGCGTAGCCGTCGCGGAGTTGCGCGGTGGTCAGAACCCCGGCGGCGATGGCCGCTTGGGCGCCCTCCAGCACCAATTGGGCCTTGTAGGGGGCCTCGTCGCGGGAATACGCCCGCTGGCGGTTGCCGATCTGGTCCATCCACGCGTCCATGCCGATGTCGAAGGTCCTGGCCAGTTCGGGGGCACCGTCCTGGTCGGCGTCCGCGCCGACCCAGCGCCTGAAGGTCCGGTAACGCTCGACAATGCGGATGACGGTGGCGTATTTGACCCGCTCCGACCACAGGGAGTCGATGATGCATTCGGCCAGAGAGCCGGGGTAGGTGGTCACTTGGGTCCACTTTGACTCGGGCGGCAGGGCGCTCTTGGCGAAGCCCACGAATCGGTCGAGCCGTGCGGAGGATGTCGGGATAGGCGTCGTAATGGTCATGCCGCCAACGTAGGTCCGCCGCCCCAGCCGCGCCGGATCGGCCGCCGCAAATCCCGCAGTGTGACCCGGATCACTTGCGGATTCCGCCCAGAGCGGAATCCGGCCACGCGCTGTTTTCCCCCCGGCCCGGCGACCCAAAACGCCCTTGCCAGCCGGGTTCGGCGGGCCTTCCGTTTGCCCGATGCCGTCCGCCCCCCTTCCAGCCCGCCCCCGGCCGGGTTCGCCTGGCGTTCACATGGCGGCCATCGCGGGCCGGGGCGTTGCCGCCCGCCCCCGGCGGACGCAGGCTGGAGCTCGTCAACCGCGTACCGCCAGCGGCCCCCGATCGGAGTCTCACCTGGCTCTATGCCCCACTCAACAATCAGACCGGAGCGCCTTGCCGCACCGGCGATCAAGGAGGATCCCATGGCCACCACCCTGCCGGCCAGTCCAACGCCCCACGCCCAGCCCGCCGGGCCGCGCGGACCAAAACCCAGCGCTTTGGCGGAAGCGGACCTGGTTGAATCCCCGCCCGACTTGGAGCGCGCGGTGGCGGACGCGATAGGGCCGAGCGCCTTGCGGGCGCCCGCCCCGAACCGCGCCCAAACCGGATCGGTTCGGCCCCAGGCGCCGCCCGCGCCGCCGACCGGCGAACGCCGGGCCGGGGCGGGCTTGGCCGTCGCCTACGTGGTCGCCTACCTGACCATGTACATAGCGCTGATGACGCCGGTCATGTCGACCCTGGCGGTCAAAGTCGGCTCCTTGACCACGGATTCCGGCAAAGTTGTCGCATTGTCGCTGGTCACCGGCGTGGGCGCGTTCTTCGCCTTCGTGGCCAACCCGATTGCGGGCGCCCTTTCGGACAGGACGACCTCCAAGCTGGGCATGCGCCGGCCCTGGCTGTTCGGCGGCGTGCTGGGCGGGGCCGTGGGCCTGGCGATCATCGGCTTGGCCACCCAGATTTGGATGGTGGTTGTGGGTTGGGCGATCGCCCAAGGCTGCTTCAACGCGACCCAAGCGGCGCTGCAGGCGATCCTGCCGGATCAAATCCCCGAACGCATGCGGGCCAAAGTGTCCGGCTGGCTGGGCGTGGCCCAAAACGTGGCGCCGTTGATCGGCATTGCGCTGGCGTTCTGGTTCGCGGACGCCGGGTTGCCCATCTCGCTCATGATCATCGTCCCGGCGGTCTTGGGGGTGGCGGGCGTGTTCACGCTGGCGTTCCTGCTCAAAGACCGGGTGCTTCGGCCCGAAGAGGCCACGCCCTTCCAAATGTTCAGCTTCCTCAAGAGCTTCTGGGTTTCGCCAAAACAGTTCCCGGACTTCGCCTGGGCCTGGCTCGGCCGGTTCTTGATCTTCTTCGGCTTCGCCTCCTACAACAACTACCAGGTCTACTTCCTGCAGGACCGGTTCGGCTACAGCGCCGCCCAGGCTCTCAGCTGGCAGCTTCGGCTGATGGTTGTCCAAGCCGTCATGTTGACGTTGGCGGCGGCCATTGGCGGCCAGCTTTCCGACCGCACCGGCCGGCGGAAGATCTTCGTGATCATCGCCGCGGTCCTGGCGGGCCTCGGGCTGGCCGTGTTCGCCATCGCCGAAAGCCCGCTCGTGTTGTACTACGGCGCGGGCCTTTGGGGCCTGGGCCTGGGCGCCTACCTAGCCGTCGACATCGCGTTGGTGACGGACGTCCTGCCGAACGCGCGCACGGAGGCCGCCAAGAACTTGGGCGTGTTCAACATTGCGAACGCGTTGCCGCAATCGCTCGCGCCCGCCGTGGCGCCGGCCTTCCTGGCGATCGGCGCGACCACCGCCATGAGCGCCAACTACACCTCCCTGTTCCTGGTCGCGGCGGTCTTCGCCCTGGCCGGAGCGGCCACCACCATGTTCATTAGAGGAGCCAAGTAATGACCGCCAACATCATGACCGGGCCGGAAACCGCGCGGGGCGTCACCCTGGAACGCGTTGACCAGTTGCTGGAGCAGTTGACCGACCAGGAGAAGCTGTCCCTGCTGGACGGCTTGGACTTCTGGCACACCCAGCCGGTTGAGCGCCTGGGCATCCCCGCGCTCATGCTCACAGACGGGCCCCACGGGCTGCGTAAACAATCCGGCGCGGCCGACCACCTGGGCTTGAACCAATCGGTCCCGGCCACCTGCTTCCCCACCGCCTCGGCGCTCGCGTCCTCGTGGGACGCGGACCTGGTCCAGGAGATCGGCCGGGCGCTGGGGGAAGAGGCGCGGGCCGAGCAAGTCGCCGTGGTGTTGGGCCCCGGCCTGAACATCAAACGCTCGCCGCTGTGCGGCCGCAACTTCGAGTACTTCTCGGAAGATCCGGCCCTTGGGGGCACCCTGGCGGCGGCCATGGCGCGCGGCATCCAAAGCCAAGGGATCGGCGCGTGCCTCAAACATTTCGCCGCCAACAACCAGGAGACCGACCGCATGCGCGTCTCCGCCGAAATCGACCCGCGCACCTTGCGGGAAATCTACCTGGCCGGCTTCGAACGGGCCGTCCGGGCAAGCCAGCCCTGGACGGTCATGTCCTCATACAACCGCATCAACGGCACCTATGCCGCCGGGTCGCGTTGGCTCTTGACCGACCTCTTGCGGGACTCCTGGGGGTTCGACGGCCTGGTCATGTCGGATTGGGGCGGCACCGACAACCGCCCCGAGGACCTGAAAGCCGGGCTCGACCTGGAAATGCCGAGCTCGTCCGGCCACGGCGCGGCCGCCGTCCGCGCGGCCCTAGCCCAGGGCCGCGCCACCATGGAGGATGTCGACCGGTCGGTTCGCCGCCTCCTGAGGCTGATCGCGCGGGCCGAGCCGGCCACCGAGCCGGGCCAGGGCTACGACAAAGAGGCCCACCACGACCTCGCCCGGCGGGCCGCCGCGCAATCGGCGGTCCTGCTCAAGAACGAGGGCGGCCTGCTGCCATTGGACCCGGCCAGCGGCGGGACGATCGCCGTGATCGGCGACTTCGCGCGCAGCCCGCGCTACCAAGGGTCGGGCTCGTCGGCGGTGAACCCCACGCGCCTTGACAACGCGCTCGACGCGATTGTGGACCTGGTGGACGACCGGAGGGAGGTCGTCTTCGCGCGGGGTTTCCTGGCGGAGGAGGAGGCGGGCGACCGGAGGCTGGTCGACCAAGCGGTGGCGGCGGCATCGTCGGCTGAAGCCGTTGTCCTGTTCTTGGGACTGCCGCCGAGCTACGAGTCGGAGGGCTACGACCGGGCCGACACCTCGTTGCCGGCGCCGCAACTGGAGTTGCTGGGCGAGGTCGCGGCGGCGAACCCCAATCTGGTCGTGGTGCTCTCGAACGGCGGGGTGGTGGACGTGGCGTCCTGGCAGTACCAGGCGCCGGCCGTGCTGGAGGGCTGGCTGGGCGGCCAGGCCGGCGGATCCGCCACCGCGGACCTGCTGTTCGGGCGGGTCAGCCCCGGCGGGAAACTGGCCGAGACGATCCCCTTGCGGTTGGAGGACAACCCCTCGTTCGGGAACTTCCCCGGCGAACGCGGAACCGTCCGCTACGGCGAGGGCACGCTGGTCGGCTACCGCTGGTATGACGCGCGCGGGTTCGAGGTCGCCTACCCGTTTGGGCACGGGCTCAGCTACACCACGTTCGCCTACTCGCCTTTGACTGCGGCGGTGTTGGAGGACGGGGCGCGGCCATCCGTCGAAGTCCGTCTGACGGTCCGGAACTCCGGGACCGTGCGGGGCCGGGAGGTGGCTCAGGTCTACGTGCGCGACCCGGTCGCGTCGGTGGCCCGCCCGCCCCAGGAACTGCGCGCCTTCACCGTGGTGGACTTGGAGCCGGGCGAGTCCCGCGAGGTGGCGTTCATGCTGGACGCGCGCGCGTTCGCGTTCTGGGACGTGTCATTGGGCCGCTGGTTCGTGGAGGGCGGGGACTTCGAGATCAGGTGCGGGTCCTCCTCCAGGGACGTGAGGTCCACGGCGACGGTGACGCTGGCCGGAGACCATGCCCAACGCCCGCTCAGCGTGAATTCGACTGCGAACGAGTGGCTGGCGGACCCGGTGCGCGGCCCCTGGCTGCGGGACCGGCTGGAGGGCACGGCCTTCGCGGGCCTGGCGACGGACCCGGGCATGGCCGCCCTGATGGGCCCCTCGCCCCTGATCCGGCTGACCCGCTTCGAGGGCTTCCCCGTCACCGAATCCGACCTGGCAACCCAGCTGCTGACGTAACCTCCGGCGCCGGCGTCGGCGTCAGCGGGCGGCTATCCCGGTGGCGACCAAGACCGCCCTCTCGATTTCCCTCATGACCTGGGCGGGAATCGAGCCAATGGCGGCGGCGCCCAGTCGCCTCCTCGGCGCCGCGGAGATTTTCTCCGCCATCGCCCAGGAAGGAGCTCTCAATCCGGTGCCCGGATCCGGGAGAACCATCACTCGGACATCCGGGGCGTCAACGTAGTCGCTGGTCAATGGGATGACTATGACGGAATCGGTTCCGATCGCCATGTCCTGGAAAATGATCACCGGGCGCGGCTTGCCCGTGTAGCCGGGCCCGCCCGCCGCCGTGAACACGTCACCGCGTCTCACTTCGCCTCGTCCAGGCCTTGCCAGGATTCGATCAGGTCCATGACCTCGGCCTCGTCGGCCTGATTGGCCGCGATGGCACGCCCCTGTTCTTCCAGGCTTGCGCGTCTTGAAACCATCCGGGTATCTGGCACCCAGATGCGGAGCTCGCGCAACGCGTCTTGCCGCTTGCGATCCCGGTGGGCTGCAGCCCTCGTTGCGTTGGTCTTCACCCGCATAACGTTACGCGCAACGTCACGCCGCCACAAGCCGGGCGGCCGCCGCAACGTGTCGCGGCTCCCAAGCGGCCCGGCCGCCAATCCTTACCCGGCCGCCGCGACCAGGACCGGCACGCGCACGGCCCGGATCGCGGGGGCGACGGCGGCGAGCACGCCCGCGAGCGCGCCCAGCAGCACAATCGCGCCTAGCTGGCCCCACGGGATGACCAGGTCCGTCAGTCCCTGATCCCGCAGCGTGCGGGCCAGGGCCACGCCCACCCCGGTGCCGATGGCCGCCCCGGACAGGGCCCCGCCCAAGGACAGGAGCACCGACTCCAGCACCACCGCGCCCGCGGTTTGGCCGCGGCCCAGGCCAACGGCCCGCAGCAGCCCCACCTCGCGGCGCCGTTCGATCACCGACAGCGCCAGAGTGTTGACAATGCCGAGCACCGCGATGACCACGGAAAGAGCCAGCAGGGAGTACGCGACCGCCAGGACGATGTCCACCAAGGCGTCGCCGGCGGCGATCACCTCCTCGCGGTCCTGGACTGTGAGGACCATGAACGGCGCGGCCGCCGCCGCGACGGCCGCCCTGGCGGCGGCCGGGTCGGCCCCGTCCTCGAAGCGGACAAGCGTCTGGTAGATCAGCCAATCTGACGGCGCCCCGATTACCGCCTCGAACAGCGCGGGACCCATCATCATGTCTTCTCCGCCCAGGCCGCGGTCGTAAACGTCCCCGATCTCGACTTCCGCGGCGCCGGCGGCGCCAGTCAACTCCAACCGGTCGCCCACGGCCCAGCCCCGGTCCCGGGCCGTGGCGTGGCTGACGATCACCTGGCCAGCGGCCACTGGCGAGCCGTCCACCCCCACCGCGCCCAGGTTGAGCGTGTCGTCGATCGCGGCCACAGGAACCCCGCCAATGAAGACCGGCTCCCCGTCCACTTCAGCCGTGCCCGCCAGCAGAGGATCAACTCTTGCGACGCCACCGGCGGCCGACAACGCCTCAATGGCCAATTCGGGCACCGCCACCCCCGCGCTGCCCGTGGCCGAAACCATCAGGTCCGCCGTCATCACATCGCCCAAGCCCGTCGTGATGGAAGCCCGCATCGAGGCGGCCGCCACGCCAACGGCGCTGACCAGCGCCACCCCGATCATCAACGCGCCCGCAGTGGCCGCGCCCCGCCGGGGGTTCCGCTGCACATTGCGGACGGCCAGGCGCCCAACCGGCCGCATCAGCCTTCCCAACACCAAGCCCGCGCCCCGGCCCCCCAGGGCGGTCAGAGCCGGGGACGCCACCAGCGCGCCTCCCACCAGCCCGGCTGCGCCCAGGCCCACCAGCACCGCAGACGGCGGGTCGGTCGCCAGGCCCGCCGCCGTCCCGGCGGCGCCAAGGAGCAGGACGGCCCCGCCCGCCCACGCCCGGCCGCGCAGCGGCTTGCCGAATTCGCTTTCCGCCTGGCGCAACGCCTCGATTGGGGCCACCCGGCCAGCCCGCCGGGCGGGCGCCGCCGCAGCCGCCAACGTCGCAGCCACCCCCACCGCCAAAGCCACCGCCACGTCTGACGCCCGCGTGGTCGCGTGGTCTCCCAGACTCATCCCCATGGCGCTGAACCCGCGCACGGCCAGGGTGGCCAGCCCTCTGCCCGCCACAATCCCAATGGCCGAGCCGATCAGCCCGATCACCGCCCCCTGCCCCAGCACCAGCCCGAACACCTGCCGCCCGGACGCGCCCAACGACCGCAGCAGCGCGTAGTGGGCGGTCTGGCGGCGCACCGCGATGGCGAAAGTGTTGAAGATGACGAAGCAGCCTATGAACAGCGCCACCGCCGCGAACACCGTCAGCAGCGTCCCGATCGCCCCGAGTTGGGCCCGCAGTTCCTCCGTGTAGTCGGCCCGCAGTTCGTCGCCGGTCACCACCATGCCGCTGTCAGCCGCCATGCCGCTGTCAGCCACCATGCCGCCGATGCCGTCCGCCCGCGGTTCGCCGCCAGCCGCCGCGCCGCCGGCCACCGCGCCGCCAGCCGCGTCCGCCGTCCCACCGCCGTCCCCAGCCGCCGCCGGGCCATTGCCGGGCTCGCCGCCCGCCGAGCCCGCGCCCCCGGCGACTTGCGCGAGGGCTTCGGTGATCCGCTCGGCCAACGCCAACGTGTCGCCCGCGTCCGAGGCGTAGACCGCCACCCGCGCCACTCCCCCGTCCCGTGCGTAAAGGTCGAGCGCCTGGTCGGTGGTGAAAAACGTGAGGGAAGCGCCTAAGAAGCCGGCGGCATCGGCCTCCAAAATGCCGACCACCTTCACGTCCAAGACCGTCTCGCCGGTGAAGACGGTTGTGGCGTCGCCGACCGCCAGGTGGCCCCGTTCGGCCGTGTCCTCCATGATCGCGACCTCGCCGGAGGCGGCGGGCGGGCGTCCGGCGGCGACCCGCACCGTGGAGCCGTGTTCGTAGGATCCCCAGGAGAGTCCCAGGCCGGGCGCGCCCGCGCCCGTTCCCGCGATGGCCGTGCCGTCCGCGCCCGCGAGCACCGCGCCGCCCCGGATGTCCGGTGCCACGCGGTCGACCCCGTCGACCGCCTCGATCACGGGGATCGCTTCGAGGGGGACCACTTGCTCAACGCGGTCGCCCATCCAGTCCGCGGCGAGGACCGCCTCGCCGTCCTTGGCGGGGACCAGGTAGGCGTCCGCGTCGAATTGGAAGTCGATCAGGTCCGCGAACGCGTGCGCTATCCCCTCCCGCAACTGCATGGTTCCGGACAGGAACGCGATCCCGATCACCACCGCCACCAGGGACATCGCGTACCGGCCCGCGTGGGCCGCGAGGTCCTTCAGCGCCAGCCGCAGCATCTCAAACCGTCCGCGTGCCCGAGCCGAGGCGGGCTGCGGCGGGGCCCTTGGACGCCGCCCCCGTTGACTCCACCCCAGCGACCGAACGGGAATCCTGCGCTGCGGAAACGCCGGCCGCCAGGCCGCCGGCCCGCGACTCCTCCGCGCCCGCGCCGCCCAGGAACGCGAGCACGTCTTCCCGCGTGGGGTTGGTCCGCTCGCCCACAATCCGGCCGTCCGCCAGGAACACCACCCGGTCGGCCCACCCCGCCGCGCCCGGATCATGCGTGACCATGACCACCGTCTGGCCCAGTTCGTCCACCGCCCGGCGCAAGAACGCGAGCACGTCGTGGGCGGCGGCCGAATCCAGGTTCCCTGTCGGCTCGTCGGCGAACACCACCGCCGGCCGGGCCGCCAGCGCCCGCGCGCACGCCACCCGCTGGCTCTGCCCGCCGGACAACTGCGCGGGCCGGTGTTTCAACCGTTCCCGCAGCCCCAGCGTGTCCACCAGGTGGTCCAGCCAGACCATGTCGTAGGCTTTGTGCCCAATTTCCAGCGGCAACGTGATGTTCTCCCACGCCGTCAGCGTGGGCACCAGGTTGAATTCTTGGAAGACGAAGCCCAGCCGGTCCCTCCTCAGCGCGGTCAGCTGCCGGCCCGTGGCGCGGGCGAGCCCGATCCCCTCCAGGTCGACCTCGCCCGCGCTCGGCCGGTCCAACGCCGCCATGACGTGCAGCAGCGTCGACTTGCCGGAGCCGGACGGCCCCATGATCGCGGTCAACTCGCCCCGCCCCACGTCCAAGTCCACCCCGCGCAGGGCGTGGACCGCCGCCTCCCCGGCACCGTAAACCTTGGTCAGCCCGCGCACCCGCACAGCCGCCGATGCCGTCCGCCCGCCTCCGTCTTCCACCCCCGTTCGCGCGTGGCCCGCCAAGGGCCGGTTGATTGCGGGCTGGGCGATTGAACTGGTGGGCATTGGGGGCTCCTGTGGCTAGGCGCGGACTTGACGCATCCCATCCTGTCGCCACCCCCCACCCTGAGCGCCATTGGGCATCACCCGGAAATCCGAGCGCCCCCGCCTCAGGGTTTCCCCCCAAGGGAACCGGGAACGGCCCGGAAACAGAGGCCGTGCCTGTTCCCCTGCTCGGGACTGTCCCCGTGCCGATGGCCGCCGATCACAACGTGCTGCGGCAGAGCCTGAATGTATACTGATTTGTATGAGATCGGCCGAAGAGACCACCATCAGGGTGCCCGTTGCGATTCGGGATGAGATCAAGGCCGAGGCGTCCCGGCTTGGCGTGAAGCAAGCCGACCTGCTCTCCCTGGCGTTGAGGGAACTGAAGCAAGCCCAATTCTTGCGGTCGGTCGCCGCCGTGGAATGGGACGACGAGGCCGCGGCAGAGGCCGCCGAATGGGACGCAGCGGGCCTCGCGGGCGAACTCGACCCTTGGGAATCTGACAAGTGACGGTCCAGGCGGGCGAGGTCTACTACGCCGATCTCGATCCAGCCCACGGCACCGAGCAACACGGCACCCGCCCTGTGGTGGTCATCTCCGCCGTCACAATGGGGCCCCGTGCGATCATCGTGCCCGCGACCACGAAGAGGCGCGATTGGCCCACCCGCGTGCGCATCAACCTGTATGGGACGGCCAGCGACGCGATGTGCGAACAGGTGCGGGCCATCGACATCGGCCGCCTGGCGCCTGAACGTTACGCAGTCATCCCACCCGACGCGTTGGCGGAAATCCGGGAAACCGTGGCCCGCCTAATCGGCGTGTACTGACCCACCAGCCAGCTATAAACTTACATTCGCCGTCCCAGACCAGACAGACTCCTACATTCGCCGCCGAATGTCACTTTCTATCTGGCCGAACCCGCCGAATGTAGATTCCTGTCTGGCGCGGACCGTCGAATGTAGCTTCTTGTCTTTGACCAATTCACGTATCCCCTGGTAAAGGGCTTGGCTAGCCGGCCTAGGCAGATGAAATCCTACTTTCGGACAGCGAGCCCAGATATAAACTTACACTCGCCATCCCAGACCAGACAGATTCCTACAGTCGCAGCCGAGTGTATGATTCCATCTATCCCAGCACGGTGAGTGTCGGGTTTTGTCTAGACCCGCGCGTCCCAATAGCTGGAACCCGGCATTCGTCGCCTAGCCTTGGACTGAATTGTGCGTTCGGCAATTGGGACAGGGCGAGAATCGCTCGTCCGCCAAGCGAAACAGGTACCGTCCCCATTTTGGGGTCTTGTCGATGTGGGGTTGGCGGCAGGCGGCGTCGCACGAAAACGGGGACGGTACCCGTTTCCGGCGGACACCATGTCCCCCGCGCCTCCGATCAGGCCTGTTGGGCTTCGTCCGACGCGGGTGGCACCAACCGTGCGGCCGGGTGCTGGTTGGCCAGTTTCCTGTCGAACGTCCACAACGGCTGGTTTCCGGCCGCGATCGATTCCTCGGCCAGGTAACAGTCCGCGAAGGACAGTGCCGGATGGCCGGCGAACCGGCTGAGAGCGGCCTTTGCCAAGGCGCTGTCGGCACGCAAGTTGTCGACTTCGAGCAACTCCTTCGTGATCCTTTGAATCTCCGAGCGCGGAAGCCGGTAGTGGTGCTCGAGGGCGAACACCAACTCCACCAGGGCGGTCCCGGCGACGGCGAACTCGCGGTCATGGGCGACCAACGCGACCGCGGCCTGGGACTGTTCGGGCACGTCGCCCAGCGCGAGGCGCAACAGGACGTTCGTGGCGAGCGACTCCACCGCTACAACCTAGGCTGGCGGGTCTCTGTAGAATCCGCTCGGATCGGTCAGCGGCTCGACGCCCGGCCCTATCAGCGCGCGGTTCCTGGCGCCCATCCGCGTCAACGCGCGGGCCCGCTCCTCGTTGACGTCCGTCCGCGCCGTCGCCTCGCCAGGCGCCCCCGACCGCTGCCCGGCCATCAGGCGGTCGAGTTGGCCAACCTCTATCAGAGCCGCTATGCGGCGGTTTCGCCTGGTCAAATAGACCGGCTCATGCCCCACCCGGGCCAGGTCCACGGCCTCGGCGAATCTTGACCTGGCGTCCGAAACGCTCATCTCCACGGCCCCAAGACTATGCCGAAACCGCCGAAACGTACAATTGCGCGCGGCCGGAACCCCGTTCGCCGCCGTGC
>JAITFE010000071.1 GCA_031281585.1 Bifidobacteriaceae bacterium
AATGGGCCTTCTCGATCGCCATTTTCTGCCTGGGCTGTTCCGCGGCGGGCTTGGGGAAGTTCGTGCAAGACTACGGGCCCAGGGTGTCGGCCAGGATTTCGGGGGCTTGCTTCGGCCTCGGAATGATCCTGACCGGCGTCGCCATCTCGAGCCATTCAGTCACGTGGCTGTTCCTGAGCTACGGCGTGCTGGGCGGGATAGGGCTCGGCACGGGCTACATCACGCCGGTCAAGACGCTGATCCGGTGGTTCTACGACCGCAAAGGCATGGCCACGGGCATGGCGGTGATGGGATTCGGGTTTGGCTCGGTGATGGCCGGGCCGGTCTTCGCCTGGCTGATCGGCCTGTTTTCCGAACACGACGAGGCGGGCGCGATAACCGCCTACCACGTCGCCCCGGCGTTCCTCATCATGGGCACGGCGTACGGGGCGATCCTGATCACGGCATCGTTCATAATCCTGGTGCCGCCGCCGGCGTGGGGCGAGGTGATTGACGACAGCGGAGCGGCCGTGGCCCAACAGCGGCAATATGGGACGACCGAAGCGCTGCGGACGTGGCAGTTCTACGCGTTGTGGGTGATGCTGTTCGTGAACATCTCCTGCGGCATCGCGGTCATCTACACCGCGTCGCCGATGATGCAGGACACGGTCGGCGTGGACGCGCAGACCGCCGCGCTGCTGGCCGTGTCCGGGGTGGCGCTGTTCAACGGATTGGGACGGTTCGTGTGGGCTTCGCTGTCAGACAAAATGGGGCGCCCGTTCACTTTCGCCGCCTTCTTCGTGGTGCAAGTCGTCGCCTTTGGCGCGCTCGGGGCGTTGCTGGCCGCCGGCCGCGCCGAGCAGGCGGTCTTCCTGGCGCTGATCTACCTGATCGCCACCTGCTACGGCGGCGGGTTCGGAACCATCCCCGCCTATCTGTCTGATCTCTTCGGCAACGCCAACGTGTCGGCCGTCCACGGTTGGGTGTTGACCGCCTGGGCGCTGGCCGGCGTGGTGGGGCCCACCATTTTGGTGTGGGCGAAGGGCGGCGAGGAGAACTACCAGCGCGCGATGTTCTTCTACGCCGGCATGCTGGCCGTCGCTCTGGTTGTGTCCGTCGTCCTGTTGGCGGCGCTGCGGCGCTCACGCGGCGGGTTCGATCCGCTCCACCGCGATTACCCAGGTCGGCTGAGCGGGGACCGGGGCGACTTGGAGAAGACTTCCTCGAAGTAGAGCGTTTGGGCGGGCCGGGTCGCGCCTGGAAATCCGGCCCGGCCAGGTCCTCAACGGCGGCTTTGGCGGCGTCCGGCGGGCGGAGCGCGGCGCGGCGCGTCCCCGCCGTCTAAACGAAAAGAACCGTCCTCTTGCGCCCGGATTGGAAAGGGGGATGGCGCCCACTCCGTGCGGAGAGGGCGCCATCCCCCTTTTTTTTTCATGTTGTTGGTTGCTAGCGGTTGCCCCTTTGGGGGCTTGGTTGGTTTGCGGGTTGGCTTACAGCGGGTCACCCGCCTCCGCGCCGGCCCGGGTGCTGTTTGAGCCCTTGGGCGACGTGTGGTCGGCGGTGTCCAGCCGGGTCTGGTACTCCCAGATGGCGTTCCGCAGCCGCAGCGGCGGCACGTCCATGGACTGCGCGGCCGCGTTGATCAGCCCGAGCGCGGTCTGGGAAGAGACTTCGGTGCCCGCCGCCGAGCTGGCGAATTCGGCCAGCCACGGATCGACCGGCACCGTCTCGACGCCGGCCACCAGGGCGAGGCGCGCCCAGCTCAGTCCGGAATGCTGCGACGGCAGGTTGAGCCAAGCCTGATGCAGGGACCGGAACTGATCGGTGGCGTTCGCGTAACCATTGGTGAAGTCGGCGACCGAATTGACGCCGGCTGTGACTGCGGCATCGGCGGCCTGGTGGACCACGTCGGCCTTGTACGGCGCCTCTTCCCGTGAGAAGACGCGCTGGTGGTTGCCGATTTGGTCCATCCAAGCCTCCAAACCGATCGAGAACGTCTGGGCCAAGTCGCTGGCCCCGTCCTGGTCGGCGTCGGCGCCCTGGCTGCGGCGGAAGTCGCGGTAACGGCTGATGATCTCGATCACGTTGCCGTACCGAACCCGCTCGGCCCAGATCGCGTCGATGATGCATTCGGCGAAGGACTGCGGATAGGTGTTGAGTTGCGTCCACTCAGACGGCGCTGGCAGCAGCGTCTGCGAGGCGTGCAAGAAACGGTCAAGTTGTGTTGCATTGATTGTGGCCATGACGGAACAACGTAGGTTCCCGTCCGGGCCTTGGCGAGCGGTCGCTGGGACCGTCCCGTCATGTGGTCGCTTCGCCGAGCCGCCCGCGCCAGTCGTCGGCGAGCCGTCCGCAAAGGGTGGTAAGCAGGGAACCGGCTTCGGCCATCGACCGGGCGGGATCGCGCTCCAGGTCGGCCAGCTGGTAGACCCGCTCAAGACCCAGGCCGGCGGCGTCCGCGGGCGCGAGCTCGCTGATCCCGCAGACGGCCACCACGGGAACGCCGCCGGTGTGGGCGGCGCGGGCGGCTCGGGCCACGCCTGCCACCGTCTTGCCCATCAAGGTCTGCCGGTCCAAACGGCCCTCGCCGGTGACCACCAGGCCCGCGCCGGCCAACGCCGAGCGGAACCCCACCATGTCCAACACCAAGTCGATTCCGGACTGCGGGCGCGCCCCGAGGACCGCCATCGCGCCGAAGCCCACCCCGCCGGCGCTGCCCGCCCCGGCCGCGTCGCGGAGGTCGCGGCCCGTTGTGCGGGCCACCAAGTCGGCCCAGGCCGCAAGTTCGGCTTCGCGGAGCCGCGCGTCGGCGCCGACCAACCCCTTCTGGGGACCGAACACGGCAACGGCCCCGCCGGGGCCGAGGAGCGGGGCGTCGACATCGGACGCCAAGACCAGGTCGGCGTTTGCGAGTTGCGGCGGCAGGGCCGCCAAGTCGAGCGTGGTTTCGGGGCCGATCAAGTCCAGACGCGCGGGCAGTTCCCGGCCGTCCCGGCCGCGCAGCGCGGCCCCGAGCCCGCAAACCATCCCCAGGCCGCCGTCGCTGGAGGCCGAGCCGCCCACCCCGACAATCAATTGGCGGGGCCCTTCGGCCAGGGCCGCCAGGGCCGCCCGGATGGCCTCGCCAAGGCCCCGGCTGGAGGCCTCCAGCGGCGCCAGCCGCCCGCCCGGCAAGCGCTCAAGCCCACAAGCGTCGGCAAGTTCGACCACGGCCCGCCCGCCGAGCCGCGCTATCTGCGTGGTGACCGGTGCTCCCGTCGGCCCGTGGACCAGGGCCGGGATAAGGCGGAATCCCGCCGATGCCGCCGCCGCCAACGTGCCGTCGCCCCCGTCCGCCACCAAGAAGCCCGCCGCCGCCAAACCAGCCCGGTCGAATGCCGCCACCGTCAAGTCGCGGACCTGTTCGGCGCTGAGGGAGCCTTTGAACTTGTCGCAGGCGACCAGCACCCTGGGCGGTGCGCCGCCACCCCGCCCTGTGGGCGTTCCCCCGGCTCCCGGTTCGCGGCTGGCCACCGGTTGGGTCGAGTCCGGCGTCACGGTGTTCAGGGTAGCCGCTGCCGAATGGCCGGCGCCGTGACCCGGCGCTCGGACCGTCCGCTTGGTCGGGGCGGCCCTTGCGGGCTGACGTGGTGGCACGGCATCGTCGCTGGTCAAAGTGCCACGTCGACCGGGACGTGCAACGCGGCCCTTACCCAAACGGCGCGCGGCGGCCGCCCTGGGCTGGTCACGCCGAGTCCCGGATCACCAGCGTGGTGGGGAAGACGCGCGGCCACGTGCCCCATTCGCCGTCGCGGAGGCGGTTGACCATCAAGTCCGCGCCCGCCAGAGCCAGCTGGGTGATTGGCTGGGCCACTGTGGTGAGGTGCGGTACCACCCGCGTGGCCGTCGGCGAGTCGTCGTAGCCGACCACGGCGAGGTCTTCCGGCACACGCCGCCCGGCCGCGGCGGCGGCTTGAAGCGCGGCGGCGGCCAGGGTGTCGGATTGCGCGAACACGCCGTCCACGGCCGGGTCTGAGCGCAACAGCTCGGCCGCCGCATGGCCGGCGGCAGCGGCCTGAAAGCCCAGTTCAAGGTACGGGCCGGGTCTGAGGCCCGCTTCTCGGTGCGCCCGCAGGTAGCCCGCCCTGCGGTCCAAGGCCGCCAGACGGGTTGACGATCCTGCCAGGCAGGCGACCCGACGGCGGCCTTGGTCAAGCAGATGCTTGGTGGCGACGTAGCCGCCGTTGTCGTTGTCCGCGTCGACGTAGGGCGCGTCAACCCCTTTGGGCGGTCGCCCGACAAACGCGATCGGCAGCTCCAATTCCCGCAGCAATTCCTCCAAGTGCTGGTTGAGGATGAAATGGACCACCATGATCCCGTCCACATTGGAATGGTGAAGAAAGCGTTTGGTGGTGCTGATCGGGTCGGCCGGGTCGGTCAAGGCCAGTTGCGGCTGGAGTCCGGCTTTCCAAAGCCGGTGCGAAATCGCATCGATCGCCTTGGCAATAAAAGGGTCCACGAAAATGGCGGCAGGGCTTTCCGGAGTCACGATGGCGACCTGGTCGGTTCGCTGCCGCGCCAGCGTTCGGGCGGCCCGGTTGGGCACAAAACCGAGTTCCGCGATCGCCTCGTTCACCGCTTCGACGGACTGCGCGGAGGCGACGCCGCCGTTGATCACCCGCGATGCCGTCGACCTCGACACGCCCGCAGCCCGAGCCACCTGGTCGAGTGTTACCGGTTCGCTCATGGACGCCTCCGAAGTGCCGAATTGGCCCGCGCCCGGTGGACGCGCTTCCACAATGCTACAGAAACGGGGACGGTACCTATTTCTTTGTGGGTGCCCGTCCGGTTGGCGATCGGCCGGCGGTGCGCTCGGCGGACAACGAGACAGTCGCGCTCACAACAGTTCTGCCAGCTCCTCGACCACGTGATCGCGATTCTCGCGCTGGTGGGCAAAACGTTCTGCGAGTTCGCGGCGGTCACCTTGACGGCGCCCCTCGAATTCGAGCAAGTCACGCAGGCGTATGCGGCGATCGCGTCCAACGCGATGGAACGCGATCTCGCCTCGGTCGAGAAGCTTGTACAGGTGGGAGCGGCTCATGCCGAGTTGCGCGGCCGCCTGATTGGGCGTTACGTCCGCAGAGCCGTCGATGATGGTCAATTCGTCCCCTTGGCGAATGCAGTGGATCAGCCTTTGCAGCACATCCGCCAGTTCTTGGCTAGGGCTTGCGGCCGCAAACTGCTCGAGCGCTTGGATTTGGTCCGGGAGGATCCTAGAGGTGGCGATGGTTTCGATTATTGGCACGGCAGGCTCCATACATGTCACAGATGGCGTAAATGTCTCAGATGACACGCTATAGTCCCGTGCCGCCGTTGTCAATCGTCCGGTGGCCATCGGCGAGAGCGCTGGCTAGCCCGCCAATCAGCCTCGCTACGCCTCCGGCTGCCGCATTCGTGCGTCGCATTCGGGGCACACGGGCATGCTCTCGTGATCCTGAGTGGGCACGAAGAACACCCCGCACAGTCCTCGGACCGCCCTTCCCTCAATAGTGGCGCCGGCCAGATGCTCGCGGTGGGCGTAGTGGCTAAGGATGCCAGGTTCGGAGACGGCGAGTTCGTTGTCCGCGACCAGTTTCTCCAATTCCCGGACTCGAGCCGCCCAAGTTCCTGGTTCGGCGATGGTGGCGTAAGTGTCTTGGTACCGGTCCCATGCCTGCTCCGGCGGGTTGAGCGAAACCAGAGCCCTGATGGTCAGCTTCCAAATGAGCTCGGTTCCTTTGTAGGACGATTGCGCTGGAACGACCTCCAGGATGATGTCGTCGGACTGATAGTCGGGCTCGCGTTGGAACTCGACGGACAACACGAGCAGGGCAAGGTCCCCGTTGCGCGGAAGCTGGGCAAACCCGGCGAATGGGTGTTTGATCATGACGCGAGTGCTGCCCCCGCCCTGAACTACCCGCAAGGCCTCGAGCATTTGCGCTTGAACAGCCAGGTCCCACTCGGTCAGCAGCCGCGCCGCGGATTCTTGCCTCAGCAAGCGGACATCAAGGTCTGTGGGGAGCCAGCGCTTCGGGTCGCCGCTGGCTTCTTCGCGTTCGACCTGTTGGTAGAAATCGTCGTGATCCTGGTGCATGCCCTTGGCAAGCCCGGCCACCACCAGCCAGCGGACGCCGGTGCGCCGGTCCTCCCAAACCCCTCCGCGCCACTGCGATGCTCGGATCTCCCAAAGCGGCAGCGTGGTGCTGCTTTTCACATAACCGTGGGTTGCGTTGTCGTTGGCGGGATCAGACCCAAACGTCTCGCGCGCCTTCGCGATGATCGGGTGCTTCAGCTCGCTCAGAGGGTGCAGCTCCTGGTAGGAACCCTGTTCCAGGACACGCCGCGCGTGGGGCGACTCCCAGTCAGCGGTGAGGTCGTCAGCAAGGACCCGGATGGTGGGGCGGGCCCGTCGGTTGTGCACCATGCTGATTATGCCGCAGCACCGGCGCATGTAATGTATGATGTTGCATACCACGACTTAGGAGGGCTCAATGACCAGCAACCCACCCCGCGCCTTTCCATGGCAGCACATTCCCTCACCCGGCAAGATGTTCGGCACCGCCACCGTTGGCGAGCGCGGGCAGGTGGCCATCCCGGCCGCCGCCCGCAAGCACCTGAACATCAAGCCAGGCGACCGCTTGGTCGTCTTCGGCAATTCCATCAGCGGCGCGCTCGTCATGGTCAGCGCCGACGTCTTCGAGGACTTCGCCGACTTCTTCCTGACCAAGATCAACAAACTGGGCGAGCACGCCGAGGCGTTCTTCAGCCAGTTCACTGAGGCCGCAGACAACCAAGCCGACGATGCCGTCCAGCCCGACCCAGCCCCGGCGGCCCAGGCAGACCAGGCGGCCCAGCCCCCGGAGGCAGCCGCCCGCCAAGCCGACGATGCCGTCCGGCCCGACCCAGCCCAGGCTGAAGACGGCTCGGAGGCCGAAGAAGCGGCCGACAGCGGGACGCCCGAGCCGACGGCCGGCGAAACGGAGGCCGGCGGGGGGACGGACGCGACGGCATCGGCGGAAAACTGAGGCTGAGGGGCGCCCGGCCGCGCGGCGGTAGGCTGGGCGGTCACCGAAGCAAACCCCGCGCCCTGAGCTGAGCCCCAATGCGATCAAAACCCGACCAACGCGCCGCGACCCGGCGCTACGCCGCCACTTTGGCGCTGGCTGTGCGCTTCACGGCGCAACTGTGGTGGTTCGCCAAGACCAAATGGCTGTGGCCGCCCGAACGCCAGGCCGACCGCCGCCGCGCCCTGTACACGCGCCAGGCCAGGGCGTTCAGGCTGTTCGCAACGGAGATGGGCGGTCTGATCATCAAGATCGGGCAGTTCATGAGCGTGCGGATCGACATGCTGCCGAAGGAGTACATCGACGAGTTGGGGCAGTTGCAAGACGCCGTGCCGCCGGTGCCGACCGGGCAGATCGTGGGTGTGGTCGAGCGGGAGTTGGGCGGCCGGGTCGAGGAACTGTTCGCGAGGTTCGACCCGGAGCCGATCGCGGCCGCCTCGCTGGGGCAGGTTCACCGGGCGGCGCTGGCGCAGGGCCAAGAAGTCGCGGTCAAAGTCCTGCGGCCGGGGATAGAGGACCTGGTGGAGGCGGATCTGCGGTCGCTGCGACGCGTGCTGGCGCTGCTGGCGCGGTTCACGCATTTGCTGGACCAAGTCGATTGGCAGGCGGTCTGCCGCGACTTTGAGGACACCCACCGCGACGAACTGGACTACCTCAAGGAGGGTCGCAACGCGGAGGCTTTCCAACGCAACTTCCTGCTCAACCCCCATGTGGAAATGCCGCAGATCCACTGGAGCCACACCTCGGCGCGGGTGCTGACCATGGAATACATGACCGGCGTCAAGATTGACGAATTGGCGGCGCTGGACGCGGCCGGGGTGGACCGCTCCGCTCTGGCGCAGAACCTGATGGAGCTTTACCTGCACATGCTGTTGGTGGACGGCTTCTTCCACGCCGACCCGCATCCGGGCAACGTCCTGGTGCGCCCGGACGGCGTGATCCAGTTGATCGACTTCGGCATGGTGGGGGAGTTGCCGGAGTCCATGCGCCGCCAATTCGTGGGATTGGTCAGCGCCTTCTTCCGGCGGGACGCGGGCGGGGTGGTCACGGCCTTGCAGGAACTGGGCTTTGTGGGCGCCGGCGCGGACACGGCCGCCCTGGGGCGGTCGCTGATTCCGCTGATCGACACGATAATCGACGACTTGGTGGGGTTGTTCCGGGGGAGTTCCTTCGTGGACGGCGCGCTCGACGGGACCGCGTCGAAGGGAATGGCGGCGCCGGGCGCGTCGCTGGACCAACTGCGGGAGGTCA
The DNA here is from genome assembly GCA_031281585.1 of Bifidobacteriaceae bacterium. NCBI lineage: Bacteria > Bacillati > Actinomycetota > Actinomycetes > Bifidobacteriales > Bifidobacteriaceae > Bifidobacteriaceae bacterium. Next base: position 8,313 of record JAITFE010000071.1, read on the forward strand.
TCCTGACCCAGCCGGTGACCCTGCCCGGCCAGGTCAGCTTCTTGGGCAAAGCGCTGATCACGGTCTTCTCGAACTGCTTCAAACTTGATCCGGGCGTGGACCTGGTGGAGATCACCCGGCGCTGGACCACGCCGCTGGCGTCTTCGGCGGCGCAGGACATGATCGGCTCGGCGCTCGCTGAGGCCTGGGATCTGGTCAAGTCCATGCCCGCGACGGCCCGCCACCTGGTGTCATTGGCTCAGAAGCTGGACCAGGGCGAGCTGACCACCCGGCTTTCGGCTGAGCAAGTGCGCCGCCTGGAGGCCAGCCGCGCGGCTCAGACAAGGCGGATCGTGGGCGCGATCTTCGGCGCGGCCGCCGGCCTGGGCGCGGCGATGGTCTGGGGAACGCGCCGCCGCTAAGCCGCCCGCGCCCCCCAACGCGGCGAGCGAGAGAACCACAGCGGGCTGCTGGCTGGTCGCTCCCCGAGCTGCCGCCCCCTCCCGTACCTCGGGGCGCGCCGGAGGGCGGCTGGTAGCATGGGCGGTGCTCTGCTTCCCTCCGACAGCACGAAAGTCCCCCATGACCTTGTCAGCAGTCCCCCTTGGGCCGGCCCGCCGGCCCGCTGCGACTGCCCCTGTCCGCCGCCCGCGTCTTCTGACGGAGAATGCCGCCCAGTGCTCCCAAGGTGGCCAGCGTGACCCGGTACATCGTTAAGCGTTTCGGCACCTCGTTAGCGACGCTGTTCTTCATCATCGTCCTGACGTTCATCTTGATGCATTCGGTGCCCGGCGGGCCGTTTGCCCAGGAAAAAGAGGCGCCTCCGGAGGTCTTGGACGCGCTCAACCACAAATACCATTTGGACAAGCCGCTGATTGTGCAGTTCTTCGAGTATCTGGGGGATCTGGTCCGGTTCGACTTGGGCCCCAGCTTCAAATACACGGGCCGGACCGTCAACGACTTCATTGTCAACGGCGCGCCGTTTTCCATGCGGCTTGGCCTTGTCACATTGGTGTTTGTGCTGCTTGCGGCCATCCCGATGGGCATTTTGGCCGCCCGCCGCAACGGCCGCTGGCCCGATGCCGTGGTGATGGTCCTCGCCACATTGGGCGTCACGATCCCCTCCTTTGTGGCGGCCGCCGGGTTGATGTACGTCTTCTCCTACCGGCTGAATTGGGTGCCGACATTCGGGTTGGACAAGCCGAGCAGCTATGTTCTCCCGGTTTTGGCGTTGGGCGGTTACTCGCTGTCATTCTTGGCGCGCCTGATGCGTTCCAGCCTGCTTGAGGTCATGGGGCAGGACTACATCCGCACGGCCCGCGCCAAAGGCATCAGCGAGGTGCGCGTGATCACCCGCCACGCTCTGCGCAACGCGATCATCCCGGTGTTGACCGTCCTGGGCCCCACCGTGGCGGGCCTGCTGACCGGAAGCTTCGTGATCGAGAAGATCTTCGCGATCCCCGGCATGGGCAGCTATTTCGTGGACAGCGTGACCCAGCGCGACTACACCACCATCATGGGGATGACCGCGTTTTACGCCGCGTTCCTGATCGCCATGGTGTTCGTGGTCGATTTGTTCTACCGCCTGGTCGACCCCCGGATACAGTTCGGCTGAACCATGGCGCGCGCATCATCCTTAGAACGGTCGCTACCCGAACCGACGTCCTCCGACTGGGATCTGCTGCCCCCCGACCGCCTGGTCAAACAGGGCGTGGCCAGGCCGGGGCGGCCTTTCTGGCAAGACGTGTGGCTGCGTTTCCGGGCCAGGAAGATGGCGCTGTTCGGCGCGGTCATCCTGATCCTGATCGCGATCCTGGCGGTGTTCGGCCCCAGCCTGACCGGCCGTTCCTACAACCGCCAGGATTCCTCCATGGCCAACGTCCCGCCGGTGTTCAGGGCCACCGAGTTCGCGGACAACTCCAACTGGTTTTACGTCAATCCCAGCCTGAAAGTGATCGAGGTAGCGCCGGAGGGCCGCCTGGTGCGCCAGATCCCGCAAACCGGGGACGACATGGCGGCCAAACGGACCACCTTCGAAGCCGATGGCGTGAAGGTCCAACTCGACTATGCGGCAAAGCCGCCGGTGCTGTTGGACGCGGACGGCGACAGCGGCGTGAAGACGCATCTGGTCTGGAACGCCAGCTACCGGCTGGGCACCGACGCGTTGGGCCGGGACGTGCTCACCCGTACCCTTTACGGCGCCAGGATCTCTTTGGCCGTGGCGTTGGTCGCCACTTTGGTGAACGCGCTGATCGGGATTCTGTACGGCGGCATCTCCGGTTACGCGGGCGGGGCCGTGGACACCGTGATGATGCGGACTGTGGACATCATCAACACCATCCCGTTGACGTTGTACGTCATCTTGATCAAGGTGGTGCTGGGCAGCGGCGGGTTCTCCTCCATCGTGATAGCCCTGGCCAGCGTCTATTGGGTGGACATGGCCAGGGTGGTGCGCGGGCAGACCCTCTCGCTGAAGAACCAGGAATTCGTGTTGGCGGCGCGGACCATAGGCACGCCATCGGGCTCCATCCTGCGCCGCCATATCCTGCCCAACGCCATGGGCCCCATCGTTGTCACCGGCACCATGTTGATTCCCAGCGCGATCTTCATCGAGGCGTTCCTGTCCTTCATCGGAATCGGCATCGCTCCGCCCATGGCGTCTCTCGGCACCATGGCGAACGACGCCCTCGCCACCCTGCGGTCTTCCCCGTACCAACTGCTCGCCCCGACCGCCACCATCTGCTTGATCATGTTCGCTTTCAACTTTGTCGGCGACGGCCTCAGGGACGCGCTCGACCCGAAGCTCCGTCCGTAGGCGCAGGAAGGCACATCCGACGTGGAACCGCTGTTGAAGGTCCGGGGGCTTAGGACCACTTTTCGCGCCCAAACGCGCAAAGGTTCCGATGCCGCCGTCCAAGCCGTGCGCTCGGTGGACTTCCAGCTTGGTCGCGGCGAGACGGTCGGGGTGGTCGGCGAGAGCGGCAGCGGCAAGAGCGTCACCGCGCTCAGCCTGATCGACCTGCTCCCGGACACGGCCCGGGTCGAGGCGGACGTGTTGACATTGGACGGCGCCTCGATCGCGGGTTTGAGCCGGAAACAACTGCGCGCCCTGCGCGGCCGCCGTATCGCCATGGTTTTCCAAGACCCCATGACCAGCCTGAACCCGTTGATGCGGATCGGCCGGCAACTCGACGAGATGATCGCCGCACATGACCGGACCCTGACCCGCAGGCAGCGGCGGGAGCGTGTGATCGAACTGTTGAAGGAGGTTCGGATCCCGGAGCCGGAGCGGCGTTACCGCAGCTATCCGCACGAGTTCTCCGGCGGGATGCGGCAACGGGCCATGATCGCCATGGCGATGGCCTTGCGCCCGGAGATCCTGGTGGCGGACGAGCCGACCACCGCCTTGGACGTCACCATCCAGGACCAGATTCTGCGCCTGATGCGCCGCCTGCAAGACGAGAACGGCACCAGTATTTTGCTGATCACGCACGATTTGGCGGTGGTGGCCGGGCTGTGCTCCAGGGTGATCGTGATGTACGGCGGGCTGATCATGGAGGAGGCGCCCACCGAGAAGCTGTTCGCCCAGCCGATGCACCCGTACACCATGGGCCTGTTGGCCAGCTTGCCCGCTCTGCGCGGGGGGCAGGGGGACCGGTTGGAGTCAATCCCGGGCTCGCCGCCGGATATGACCGACCCCGGCGAAGGCTGCCCGTTCGCGCCGCGCTGCAAGTACGCCCGCGTGCGCTGCGAGCAGGCCCGGCCGCCTTATTACTCCGTGGGCGAATACTCGCCGGGCGCGGGCCACCGGAGCATGTGCTGGCTGCTGGACCCGGAGGCGCCGGGGGCCGATTCGCCTTTCGGCGAAGCGGGCGGCGCGCTGCGTGGGGAGGTGGCGCCCCTTGGCGAATGAGCAGGTGCCGAATGATCAGGCGCTGAACGGCGGGGCGCCGAACGACCGGCCGGCGCGGGGCCAGCCGGCCAAAGAGCGGGCGCCCGGCCCCATCTTGGCGGTCGAGGACCTCACCAAGCACTTCCGTTCCGGAGAGCGTGGACGGCCCATCCGGGCGCTGGACGGCGTCACCTTCTCAGTGGCCCGGGGAGAGACGTTTGGGCTGGTCGGCGAATCGGGGAGCGGCAAATCGACTTGCGCCCGCACCATTGTGCGGCTCTACGAGCCAACGGCGGGGCGGGTTTGGCTGGACGGGACCGACATCACCAAGCTCAACCAACGCCAACTGCGACCGCTGCGCCGCAAAATGCAGATGGTCTTCCAAGACCCCTACGCCTCCCTGAACGGGCGCATGTCGGTGCGGGACCTGGTGGCGGAGCCTCTGACCGTCCACTGCCCTGAACTGAGCCGGGCCCAGGTCACCCAGCGCGTGCGGGAACTGCTGGAACAGGTCGGCTTGGGCCAAGAGCACATGCTTCGGTACGCCCACGAGTTCTCCGGGGGCCAGCGGCAACGGATCGGGATAGCCCGCGCGCTCGCCATCAGGCCGGAGTTGGTCCTGTGCGACGAGCCGATCTCCGCCCTGGACGTGTCGATCCAGGCGCAGATCGCGAACCTGCTGTCCGACTTGCAGCGCGAAATGGGCCTGGCTTACGTGTTCATTGCCCACGACCTGTCCATGGTGCGGCACATCGCGGACCGGGTGGGCGTGATGTACCTGGGCCAGTTGGTTGAAAAGGGCCCCACCGCGCGGGTTTACGGCGAACCGCTGCACCCGTACACCCAAGGCCTGTTGGCCTCCATCCCGACCCCCGACCCGACAGTCGACTTGACGGCGCGCCCCCCGGCCATCGAAGGGGAGATCCCCAGTCCCATCAACCCGCCGTCCGGCTGCCGCTTCCGCACCCGCTGCCCTTTCGCCAGCGAGGTGTGCGCCCAAGTCATGCCCCAATCGGTGGACCTGGGCGGCGGCCACGAGGTCGCCTGCCATCTCTACGACGAAGGCCGTCCGCGAGACGCCGCCAGCCCGGAAACCGCAACTAAGCTCCCCGAATAACAATAAGAAGTACAAAAAGGAAGGAATTGCAATGGAATTTAGAAAAGCGATAGCTTTTGTCGGCTTGCTCGCATTGGCGATCCCCGTGGCCGCTTGCTCCGGCGACTCGCCGGACGGAGGCGCCACCGGCGGTGGCGGCGGGGGCGGCAAGGCCGCCACGCAGGAGATCGTCTTCGCCCTGCATAACACCCCGGACGGGATTGACCCGACTATCACGTCCAACAGCTTCGCCTCGCCGGTGATCTACAACACCTTCGAGGGGTTGGTGAGCTACTCGACAACTGACGGCGCGCTCATCCCCGGCCAGGCGGAAAGCTGGGACATCAACGAGGACGGCCTGACCTACACGTTCCACCTGCGCGAGGGCCTGAAGTGGAGCGACGGCAGCGCGCTTACCGCCGGGGACTTCGTCTACGCCGCCCAACGCGTGCTGACGCCCGCGACCGCCGCCCAATACGTCAACCTGTACACCGACTATGTGGTGGGCGCGCAGGAACTGTACGACGACCCGAGCAAGACGGACGGGCTGGGCATCAAGGCGACCGACGACAAGACGCTGACCGTGGAACTCAAGGCGGCCACCCCGTTCTTCATCGACATCGTAGGAATGTGGGCGTGGGCCCCTGTCCAACAGGCCACGATCGAGGCGAACGGCGACCAGTGGACCAACCAGGCGGCATCGTACGTGGGCAACGGCCCGTTCAAGATGGAGGAGATCAACCTGGGCGAGTCGTACGTGCTGGTGAAGAACCCGAACTACTGGGACGCCGCCAACGTCAAGCTCGAGAAAATCACGTTCCGGATGATCCCCGACCCCTCGACCGCGCTAGTCGCGTTCGAGGGCGGCGAGATCGAAGGGCAGCTAACGGTGCCGTCAAGCGACATCGCGCGGCTGAAGACCTCCGATTCGGGGCTGGTTGTGACGCCCGCGTACGCCACCACCTGGTACAACATCAACAACACGAAGGCGCCGTACGACAACGTGCTGGTGCGCAAGGCGCTCAACCTGGCGGTGGACCGCGACGCGCTGATCAACGAGGTCCTGCAAAACGGCGGCAGCCCCGCGTACTCCCCGGTGGCGCCCGGCTACACGGTGGATGGCGAGGAATACGCCGAAGGGCGTTCGACCTTCGACTTGTCCCCCAAGGCGGATCCGGAGGCGGCCCAGGCGGCGCTGGCGGAGGCCGGCTACCCGGGCGGGCAGGGGTTCCCAACGCTGCAGCTGTCGTACTACACGGACGACACGACCAAGCTCATGACCGAGGCGCTGGCGGACCAGTTGGAGACCAACCTTGGGATCACCGTGGAAATCTCCAACGAGGACTGGGCCGTCTACTACGACAACACCCAGGCTGGCAACTACGAGGTCGGGGCCATGGGCTGGGGGGCGGACTACTTCCACCCCATGACGTTCCTGCAACTGTTCAAGACCGGCGACGTCAACAACAACGTGTTCTACTCGAACCCCGAGTATGACGCGCTGGTCACGGCCGCCCAGGCCGAGACCGACCCGGTGGCGGCGTTGGACTTGATGCGGCAGGCGGACGCGATCGCCTCGGCCGAATACCCGGTGCTGAGCCTGTTCTACCGGGCCAACCTGATGCTGGTTTCCCCGGACCTGAAGGGCGTCTACCGCACGGTCCTGAACAACCTGTACTTCAAGTCGGCCTACTTGGAGGGCTGACCCAAGAAAAACGGGGACGGTACCTTTTTCCGGCTAGCCGGAAAAAGGTACCGTCCCCGTT
>JAITFE010000072.1 GCA_031281585.1 Bifidobacteriaceae bacterium
GGTGCCGTCTTTCGCCCACCGGTCGTAGCGCCGCCAAACCGACTGCCACGGCCCGAACTCGCCGGGCAGGTCACGCCACGGGCACCCCGTCCGCAGCCGCCAACAGATCCCCTCGACCGCCGTCCGGTGGTCGTTGAACGGGCGCCCGCTGCCCTGCCGAGGCGGCAGCACCGGCTCCACCCGCTCCCACATCTCATCAGTGAACTGAGGACTCCTCGCCATACAACCCACCATGCCACGCCACAACACAAACCCTTACGAGACACGCCCTAGAGGCCTTGATCGCGGCTTCGCCGCGATCAAGGCCTCTAGTCGAGTTCCCAGGCCAGACCCTCGACGCTGGGCAACCTCGACTGGTCGCGCATGAACTCGGCGACCGCTTGCATCGCAACATCGCGCGGCACCGCGTGCCGCGCGTCGACCTCGGTGGCCGAGCCCCCGTAGCTGAAGCGGCTGGTGGCCTGCCCGCGCGGGCTGGGCTGCCCCCGGTCTTCGGGGGAAGTCTCTTGGGGCGCGGGTCACATCGCAGGCGGTTCGGGACGTGTACTGCCACCACGGCCAGGACAAAGGCGCAGGTGGGGGCATCGTGCGGGCTACAGCACCCGCCGCCAAACGCCAACGCGGAAATTGGCGCTAGGGGAAGCATCGCCCCGCACCCATTCGCCTCCGCGCAAGGCATCCGATTGATCCAGAGCGTCGCCTGCGTGAGCCCTTCGTCGTGCATGGTGGCCGCCGCGTGCGCCTCAACATGGGTGTTTGCCCCGCACCGTCCCCTATTCAAGCTCCCAGGCCAAATCGTCAACTGCAGGTAGTTTGCAAGCGTCCCGCATGAACTGGGCAACCGCGAGCACCGCCACGTTCCGTCGCACAGCCCGCCTCGCGTCAACTTCGGTGGCCGAGCCCCCGTAGCTGAACCACACGGTGCCGCGCGCACCGGGAAGGTCGCCGACCGAACTGTAGAACTCGACATCATCCGACCAGAACAACATTACGCCGTCGGGCGACAGCGCCACCGTTAGGCAATACGGACCGCTTTCAAGCACGACTGCGGTGCCGCCCCCGTTTGCCTGATCGTCGTCAAGAGCGTCCAGCAGCCAGAACACTTCCGCCGGGTCGGCCACGTCCTTCGACTGAACATCATCGGGATCGGTCAACACCCAGCTCATTTTCACGTTCCCAGCCCCCTCCCGACCACCCGAATGGTCTGGAAAATCGGCCCTACGCTACCCTCCGGTACCACATGAATGGTGAGAATCGAGCCTTCGGGAACCATCCTATCGAGCATGATGGCGCACCCATTCGGCGCCGCGCAGGGTTTTCGGTTGATCCAGAGCGTAGCGTGCGTCAGACCTTCGTCGCGCATCGTCGCCGCCGCGTGCGCCTCAACATGAGACTTGGTCAGGCCGTTCATCCCTGGTGTGGGAGGCCTTCCCCATGCCGGGGGATGCTGGCCGCTGACCAGGGCAACTTCGGTGCCGTCTGGGCGGACGAGGGTGCCTCTGGTCTTTCCGTCGCTTCCCGGGCCCTTCTTTGCGTAGGCTGGCACCCGAGCATTCGGCGGTTTCGGGCCTTTCGGCTTGGGCTTGAGTTTGCTGATCAACGATTTGCCGGCCGTCTGCACCGCAGTGGAAGCTTTCCCCCAGGCGCGGGCGCCGGTTTGGGCGGCTGTGCGGCCGGCGTTTGCGACTCCCTTGAGGGCGGCGCCGGTGACGTGCCGGGCGGTGCTCACGCCCACCGCCCCGCTGGTGGCTTTGCCGCCGCGGCTGAAGGAGACGAGGATCGTGGCGATGGTCGCGCCTGTGACGCCCCATCCGAACGCGTCGTCGCACAGGTCGAGCCATTCCGAGTCCCAGCCCATTTCCACGGCCAGGTGGGAGAACTCCCCGAAGCTGAACACGTCGGCCGCCCCGTACAGGGTGTTGGTTATGTCCCGCGCGCCTTGTCTGAGCACCGCGCCCCACCCGTCGGAGGGTGTCAGCCCGGACGGGTCGGTCAGTTGGAGGGGGTTTCCGGCGGCGTACCCGTAGGCGTCGCCGGTGGCCGAGTCGGCGGGGTCGGCTGAGAGGAACACCCCGGTGGCGGTGTCGAGCCATCTTGCGCGCAGGTAGACCAGCCCGGTGGCCGGGTCGGCGTGTTCGCCGGCGTACCCGAACGCGGTGACCGTGTTTGTGCCGGGCAGGCCGGAGGCGGCGAGGGGTTGGCCGTAGGCGGTGTACCCGGACGCTGCCGCCAGTTGCCCGTCGGGGTTCGTGACCGCCCGGATCGAGCCGGTCAGGTCCCCGTGGAGGAACAGCGCCGAAGACGGCTCCGACGGCGCCTCCCCCTCGGATCCGGCGCCGTCTCCCGCGCCGGTTCCAGGCGGGTCGCCGCCTCCGGCCCCGGCCCCGCCAGGTCGGGGTCCGCCCGGAGGCGGGGTGTTGGCGGGGTGTTGGCCGATCGGGGCGGTCCCCAGCCCGTAGACGAACAGGTTCTGGCCGTCGGTGAGCATGACGGGGACTCCGCCGGTCTGGTCCCAGGTGAACGCGGACGAGTCGGCGACTTGCCCGTCGGGGCCGGTCGCGACGGCGGTTTGAAGGAGCCCGGACGCGTCGTACGTGTACGCGACCGCGCCGCCGTCGGGGGTGGCGGCGCCGGTCAGGTTCCCGGCCGGATCCCATGAGTACTCCCGTGTCAAGGTTCCGTCGGCGGTCTCGGAAACCCGGTTGCCCAACTGGTCGTAGCCGTAGACGGTGGCCGCCCCGCCCAGGGTCGAGGAGACGGGCCGCCCCGAAACGGGCTCGTAGGCCAGGGCCAGGCCGGTGTCCAGGGCGGTGACCAGCCCGCCGGGGGTGTGCGAGACCGGGTTCGAGGCCCCCTCGTCGGCGGTCACGGTCTTCAGGCGCCCCTGGGCGTCCCAGGCGTAGGCGGCCGACGAGGAAACCGCGGCCCCGACGTCCCCGTAGGCGGCGTCGACGTCTGAGAGCAGCCCGGAGTCCGTGTACCGGTAGCCGAGGTCGAGGACGGCCCGCCCGTCCGGGCCGGTCGTGGTTATGGAGGTGACACGGGAGTCGGGGTCGTAGGCGTAGGCGGTTAGGGCGCCGTTCGGGTAGGCCAGCGAAGACACCCTGCCGTCCTGGTCGTACGCGTACCTGTAGACGCCGCCGTCCGGCCCGGCCACCTCGGTCAACCGCCCCGCCAGGTCGTAGGCGTAGGCGGCCTCCTGCCCGCCGGGGTACGTCAACCGTGCGAGCCGCCCCCACCCGTCGTAGGCGTAGGACACGGTCCCGTTCGGGCCGGACACTGACGCGACCCGCCCGGACCCGTCGTAGGCGTACCCGGTCCCATCCGAGACCGCCGCCAGCCTGCCGAACTGGTCATACGCGTACGCGACGTCGTCGGCGCCGTCCGGGTGGTCGACCGACGCCAACCTGCCCAACTGGTCGTAGGCGTAGGCGACCTGGGACCCGTCGGGGCGGGTCACCGCCTGAAGCCGCCCGGCGGCATCGTAGGCGTAGGCCGTGGCCCCGGCGGCCGGGTTCGACTCCGCCACCGGGCGCCCGTCCAAGTCGTAGACGGCGGACCGGACCCGGTTATCAGCGTCCCGATAGGTCAGCGGCCTGCCGGACGCGTCGTACGTCCACGAAGCCGCGACCTCCGAGTCGCCTTGCCCCGTGGCCCGCCGGGAGACCAATCCGGTCGCGGTGTAGGTGGTGTTCTGGTAACGCCCCTCCGGATCGGATACGCCGACCAGGCGCCCAGCCCTGTCGTACGCGTACGCGACCGTGTTCCCGGCGGGGCTGGTGGCCGAGACGACCTGCCCGTTCTTGTCGTACGCGTAGCTGGTGGTGGCGCCGGTCGCAGAGCGGACCCATGTCAAGTTCCCGACCTGGTCATACCCGTACCGGGTCTCGTTCCCCAACGGGTCGGTCTCCGCGACCAGTTGCCCCAGCGCGTCGTAGCCGTAACCGGTGACGGCCTCCTCCCCGTCCGGGTTGGTGACTTTGGCCTCGGCGACCCGCCCGGCCGGGCCGTACACGTAGGTGGCGACCAGGCCTAGTGGGTCGGTCACGCTCACGACCCGCCCCGATGTGTCGTAGGCGTAGCTGGTGACGTTCCCCAAGGGGTCTGTGACAGTGGCGGGCAAACCCGAAGGGTGGTACGTGTAGGTGACGGACAGCCCGTCCGGGCCGGTCACGCTGGTCAGGAACCCGTGCGGGTCGTACCCATAGGTTGTGGTCAGCCCGTCCGGGTCGGTTTCAGTCAAGACCCGTCCGATGGAGTCCACGGTCCTGCTCGTTGTGACCCCCTCCGGGGTGGTTTCCGCCACCGGGTAGCCGTGCGAGTCGTAGCCGACTGTTCGCACGCCGCCGTCCGGGCCGGTCAGGGCGGCCACTGTCCCATCCGGGTTGACCGTCAAACCGGTGGTGTTCCCGGCCGCGTCCGTCACCGAGGTCAAGTTCCCGGCCGGGTCAAACGTGGACAGGGTCGCGGCACCGGACTCGTCGACGGTCTTAGCCAAATGCCCGGCTTGGTCGTAAAACGCCCTCGTCTCATAGCCGCCTTGGACGCCCAATGGATCCGTGACGGATAGAAGGCGCCCGTCTTGGTCGTAGGTGTACCTCATAACGTTGCCCAAGTCGTCGGTAGCCGAGGCGACCTGGGACGGGATCAGGCCCTGGTACCCGTAGGTGACCGTCCTCGCCAACTCCGTGCCGAACCCGTAGGTGACTCGCAGCAACGTGTGGTTCGAGTACTCCTCGCGGGTCTTGGAGCCGTCAGGGTCGGTGATGGTTGTGAACTCGCGTTCGTCGTCATACTCGAAACTGGTGACCCCGCCGGCCGGGTCGGTTTGCGCCACCACCCGGTCCTGGTCGTCGTACGCGTTCAGGTAGGCGCCGCCGGTCGGCTGGTGGATCTCGGTGACGCGCCCAGACCCGTCGTATCGATACTCGACTCCGGTCCCGTCCCAAGAGGTGGCTTTGACCAGCCGCCCGTTGACGTCGTACTGGTAGGACACCACCCGGCCGGCCTGGTCCGCCACCTGGCGGACCTTCAACCCGTCATAGGTGACCTGCAAGAAGCGGCCCTTTTGATCCGCCACCGCAGTCACCCTGCCGTCGGCGTCGTGTTCGACATCGACCCGGTTGCCGTTCTCGTCCTCCAAAGCGGTCAGCGCCCCTCCGGAGTCGAACAGGAACCGTTGGGCGTCGCGGCGGGTGAACACGAAACCGCCGTCGGGAAGCTGTTCCAAGTCGGCGCGGACCCGCTCCAACGATCCGTACCGGCCATCCGAGCCCTTGGTGAAGTCGACTATCGATCCGTTTTCCTGCACAACCCTGATCTTCGGGGCGTTCTGCAACGTGATTTCCGAGGACGCGGCGACCGCCGGGGCGACCTGCAAACTCATGTCCCAGTTGGAGCGCCACCCGCGCCCGAGGGTCCCCTCATATCCCCGGTCGAACGTGGAGAAGCTGCGGGTCCACGCCAGCGGCGGCCCGGCCCCGTCCATGGCCAGGTCCTCAGCGGTTTCCCACCACTCGCCGGTCGCGGTCGAGACCGGGTCGCCGTGGCAGACCACCGAGTCGTACACCGAGGGGTTCACGCCGCACAGGTACTCCTCCAGAAGGTCGTAGTCGGGTGGAAACATGGAAACCCAACCCGAGGTGGCAACGGCGCCCCCGTCGGGATAGCCGAGCTCCCTAGTGTTCTCGTGAACGGCGCCCATGTAGTAGGCGTACCCGGAACCCGACCAATGTCCTGGGGGGTCGTCGTAGGGATGGCAAAAGGTGTCAAGACCGCCGCAGAACTTGAACGAGCCGGCGCCGCTTCGGGAGCTTTGGTGGACCACCCTCCGGTAATACGCGTAAGGGGCGGCGTCATCCAGCGTGGGCGTTACCGACAAGATCACGACCACCTCCGGTACAGGTGCCGAAAAGGTGGAGCTTGACCAGAGGTGCCCGGTCGGGGTGGCGGTCAAATCCACGCGCCCGAGCCATCCGTCGTTGCGGACGTGGACCGTGTTCGACGCTGCTACGGCGTTGTCGCGCGGGATGGTCGAGTTGTGGTCGTGGACCTGGTCTGTGTGGTACACGAACGCCTGATACGTCGCGTCAGACCGGTACTGAGCTTGCTGGAAGAAGGACTGCAAACTGTAGATTCGCTGGTCCGGGGCCTCGGTGGGCAGTTGGAGGCAGAAATGCTGCTCGCGGCGCGGGGACACCTCCGGTGGGGCGTCGCCGATGAGGTCCTCGCAGACGGCGAGCTTCGCGTCGCCCAACGGCTCGGACAACAAGACCGTCAGCTGTGAGTGCTCAAAGTTGTGTATCAAAGTCGCCGAAGTCGACAACGTCAGCGTGCCCTGCCAGCCGGGGTGTGTGGCCTCGAACACGCCGGAAGACCAGGACCGGCCGTCGGCGCCCGATCCGATTTTGCGGACCACCGCCTGGTAGCGGCGCGTTTCCAGGGGCTTGGCCGAGAGATGGCCCGTGAACAGGGACTCCAGGGTGCACCACTTCTTTTGGGCGCTGTCTGCGGGGCATTCCCACGCCGTCCGCCCGTCGGCCAGGTCGACCACTTGGAGGGTGTAGCCCACGCCGAGCGGGCGGGTCAACGCCATCGTCAAATCGGTGTACGGGTTCTGCGCGGTCGGCTGCGTGCCCGTCAACGCGATCTCCCCGCCGAACCCGACGTGTTCCACTGAGATCTGCCGGGCGGCTCTGGCCTGGGCCAAGTCCTCGCACCCGTGATTGGCGGGCAGGACCGCGACGGTCAACATGCCGACCGTCTCCGGGGGGACCGTCCACCCCAAGCTGGCCTCCGACCAGGCGGTCTGGGCCGCAGCGCGGTTGTAGGCCAGTCTGCCGTCCTGGTCGCAGGCGATCAGCGCGAACCCCTTCTGCATGGGGGCGGACAACGACACATGGACGTTCACCACCGGGTCGGCGGCGTCCACCACGCCCAGGCCGCCGGTGTCCGCCGTGACCGCCAGATCGCCTTCCCACCCGCGGTTCCACAGCCCCACGGTCTTCGAGGCGGTGGCCCGGTCCGCCCCGGCCGGCCAGGACGGGGGAGCGTCGCCCACGGGCATGACGGCGGCGGTGAACACCCATTCCTGGTCGGACTGTCCGGCCGCGAGCCGGACCTCGCACACCGACCGGGCGCAGGAGGCCTTCGGCTGCCGGTCCACCCCGTAGATGACGATCCATTTCGACGCCGGGAGCGCCGGGGTGGCGGTGGCCCGCAGCAGCACGGTCTCCGTCGCCGGGTCAAGCCCTCCGACCGCCTCGAACGCGAACTCCCCGGACCAACCCGGGTTCCAGACCTGGACCGTCCTGGATCCGACAACCAACCCGGACTCCTGGGAAGCTGTGAGCGTCTGCCCGGACCATGCCGGGGTGACCACCGCCGCGGTGAACAACACCGGGTCCTCCGTGACGGGCACCGCCGGGTTGAACGGGCACGTCGCCGTCTGGCACACCGCCGCGCTCGTCCCGTCGGGGCCGAACAACACCACCTTGTCGCCGGCGGGCAGCGCCCCGGTCGCCTCCACATCCAACGCGACCGTCTCCGCGACCGGGTCCAACACGCCCACATGGGCGAACCGCAGCTCCCCTTCCCAGGTGGCGCCCGCCACCTCGACCGGGTCGGAGGTGGCGGACCACACCGCCACCCCCGGCGGGACGTACTCCGCGTACTTGTACTTATGGCCCACCTGCGCCCGCAGCGTCCGCACCGTGTGCGAGGGCACGTTCATCACACGGGTCAACGCCGACCCGCACACCGGGTCCTCCTCTCCTATGCCGCACGTGAACCACGGCGAGCCGTTTTGGTCGATCACCCACGCGTCATAAACCGAGGAGGAGTCCAAGTACTCCGAGAACTCGGCCGTCACCCGGTACTGGCCCGCAACCCCGGTCGGCTCCGCCGTCAACGCCACCTGCCCCTGCCAACGCCGCTGGTCTCCGGACACCGCCACTGAGGACATCCCCCACCGCAACTCCGGCAATCCCACCTCCGGCAGGTCGGGGGCCACCACGACCGTGTAGACCCGGTCCTCCGCCGGGGAGGGAACCACCGGCTTCCAGGTCGCCAGACCGCCCGGATACGAATATGACACCGCGACCCGTCTGCCCGCGTCATCGTACAAACCCGCCCGCACCCCGTCCGGCAGCGGCGGGTCGAACGCCGCGCCCAGCCGGGTCTGGTACCCGTCGCGCAGCCGCCACGCCTCCAACTCCAGATACTCGTCCACCTCCGCCGACACGGTCCCGGACCACGCGTCCCGGAGGATTCCCAGTTCGGCGCGGGCGTAGATGCCGTCTGCCGGCGGGGTCGCCTGGGCGGCGGTCAGCGCGACGTACGCGTAGAGGGTCTTCAGCCCGCCCGGCGGGACGGCCACCGTCACCTCGCCGCCCTTGGCGCGGCACGCGTCCTGTTGGCACGCCCACAGGCGCGTCCCGGAGTCGTCGTACACCGACATCACATACGGGGACGGGACTTTCTTCGACGGCGCGATGGTCACCACCGCGCTCGGCGTGCCGGCCGGCAGTTGGGGTTGGGGGGTGGTCAGCGCCACGTTCCCCGCCCAACCGGCGTGGGTTACCTGGACGGACCCGGCCGCGCGGACGTCTTTCACCGGGCGCCCGGTCGTGGGGTAGTCCTGGGCCACGTACGCGGTGTAGACCGCGACCTGCCCGTCTTTCGGCGTCACCTTTACGGACAGCTTCTCCCTGCACGATGCCGTCGACGCCGAACAGTACCCCACCCTCTTTCCCGTCAAGTCGTCGTAAACCGACATCACGTACGGGGACACCAACTTGATGGACGGGACCACGCTGATAGTCGCCTGCGGGTCGACCACGTCCACCACGTCCCGGTCTGCGGTGAGTGTGACTTGTCCGGTCCAGCCTTGGTTGGCGATGGAGACGGATCCGGAGGCGCGCACATCTTTGGCGGGTGGTCCGGTGGTGGGGTAGTCGGCGGCGACGTGGGCCTCGTATCGTTTGGTTTGCCCGTTCGGGATGGTCACGACGGTCCGCCAGACGTCTTTGCAGGCGTTGTTGGAGGCTTGGCAGTAGGCGAGGCGTTTGCCGGTGTCCGCGTCGTAGAGCGACAGGGCGTAGGGGGAGACCAACGGCAGGGTGGTGGCCACGTGGACGGTCGCCTTCGGGTCGGCGGCGTCGACCAGGCCCCGGTCGACCCACACCTCCAGGGACCCCAGCCAACCCTCGTTGACGACCCTGACCGACCCGGAGACCCGCACGTCCTTCGAAGGCGGCCCCGAGGTCGGGTTGTCGGCGGCGACGAACCCGGTGAAGGTCCGCTCAGCCCCGTTCGGGACCGACACCCGAACCGACCAGCCGTCCCGGCAGGCCGCGCTCGACGCGGCGCAGTACCCGACCCGTTTGCCGGTCTGGTCGTCGTACAGGGACATCGAATAAGGGGCGGCCAGGGGGATGGACGGGGCCAGGGTGACCGTCGCGGCCTGGTCGAACGCGTCCACCACCGCCCGGTCCACCGTGACGTCCAACCCCCCGACCCAGCCCCGGTTCGACACCTGGACCGAACCCGACGCGCGCACGTCCTTCGAAGGCGGCCCGGACGTCGGGTACTCCGCCGCCACGAACGCGGTGTACGTCTTCGACTGGTAGTTCCCCACGCTCACCGCCACGTCCCAACCGTCCCGGCACGAGCTGTTCGACGCCTGGCAGTAACCGACCCTCTTGCCCGCCTCGTCATACAACGACAACGAATAGGGGGCCACCACCCGGATCGAGGGGACCACCGACAAAACCGCCCCCGGGTCCGCGGCGTCCAACACCGCCCGGTCCGCCGACACCGACAAAGAACCTGTCCAGCCGACGTTCACCACCGACACCCGCGCCCGCGCCGACACGTCCTTCGACGGGAACCCCGACGACGGGTCGTCCGTCGCGACGAACACCGCGAACGCCCTCTCCGAATCGTTCGGGACCGACACCTCCACATCCCAAGACGACCGGCACGCCGCGTTCGCCGAACCCGAGCAATACGCCACCCGCTTCCCCGTCGACTCGTCATACAACGACAACACGAACGGCGACGGAACCTTCACCGACGGGCGGACCCGCACCGTCGTCTTCCCATCCGCCGCGTCCAACACCGCCCGGTCCACCGTCACATCCAGCAAACCAGCCCACAACTCCGCCGCCTGAGCCGGGAACACACCCCCAAAACCCACCGCCGAAACCCCCACAACCAAACCAACCGACCACGCCACCACACGACGCCAACCACACCAACCCGCCCCCACACGCCGACGGGCCGCACCGGAGTCGGAATCGTCGGTGACCGGGGCAAAACTTGAAACGCTCACAATGGGCTCCTTGGGGTTAGGTCCACGGCGAGCCGCGCGCTGGGCGGGCCGCTGCCAGGGACGGAGGCCGGGCTGTCAGCCACACCATAACGAACCCGCCAAGGGGGCGCCAAGTGTAAAACCACTCAAGTCTTCACCGGGTTCCCCGCCGAACACGGCCACGACCCGCCGCCGCCCGGCACAGGCGAGCCAAGATCGGGCGCTCGCCGGAGCTGGTGAGTCAGGGCCAGATGCCCGCCGGAACTGGAGAGACGCAGTGGGACGTTCGCCAATCCGGGCGCGATTGGCGGGCGGCCCCGTCAGGAGTCGAAGGAGTGCGCCCCGTCGGGGTAGGCGGCCTCCCGGACGGCGGCGGCGTAGGCCGCGGCGGCGTCCCGCAGGGCCGCGCCCACCTCGCCGAAACGCTTGACGAAAGACGGCTGCCAGTCGCCCATGCCGGCCATGTCGGTCCAGACCAGGACCTGGCCGTCGGTGCCCGCCCCCGCGCCAATCCCGATGGTCGGGATGTCCAGCGCGGCCGTCACCTGGGCCGCCAGCGGGGCCGGCACCAATTCGAGGACCAGGGCGAACGCGCCTGCGGCCTGAACCGCCTGGGCGTCTTCGAGCAGGCGGCCGGCGGAGGCGGCGTCCCGGCCCTGGACCCGGTTGCCGCCCAGCGTGTTGACCGACTGCGGGGTGAACCCCAAATGCGCCATGACCGGTATGCCGGCCCCGGACAGCAACTCGATTTGAGGGGCCACACGGGCCCCGCCCTCGAACTTGACGGCCTCCGCGCCGACCTTCATCAGGGCCGCCGCCGAATCGAAGCACCGCTCAGGGGAGGCCTCGTAAGTGCCGAATGGCAGGTCGGAGACCACCAGGGCGCGGGACGCACCAGCTGCGACCGCCTGGGTGGCCCGCACGCAGTCGTCCAAACTCACCGGCAAGGTGGTGTCATACGCCAGCACGGCGTTGCCCATCGAGTCGCCAACCAACAGCAAATCAATCCCGGCGGAGTCGAAAATGGCCGCCGTGGGCCTGTCGTAGGCGGTCAGCATGGTGATTTTCTCGCCCGCGCGCTTGGCCTCACCAAGATGCTGGATTCGGATCTTCTTGACGTCTTGGAGCCGTCCCACTGGCTCTGCCTTTCCCTCGATTGCCGGCTAAACCGCCCGCCGGGCCCTCACTTCGCCGTCCACAACGTTAGCCCCTCGTGGTCCGCCGGGGCTGGGCTGATCGGATGACCGGCCTGGTCCGCCGCGTAGGCCAAGCCGTCCGCCAACACCAGGACCGCGTCGGCCGCGACCGCGCGGACCGGGCCTGGGACCCGCCCGATCGCCAAGGCGAAACGGTGCCCGCGGGCGCTGAAGACGGCATCGTCCGCGTGGTCCGAAGAAGCTGTGGCGAGCGCCACCTTGCCCTTGTGCAGCACCGCCGCCGCGTTGGTCGGCCGGTCCGCCAAGCCGGTGCCGGTGGTGCCCACCACGACATGGCGGCCGCCCAAGCCCTCGCGGTCCAAGGCGCGGGCCAACCGCGTGAGGGCCTGGTCGGCGTGGCGGCGCAGGTCGTCCCCCGCGCCGAGGTCGCTTGGCCCAACGCCGGTCAGCATCAACTCGGGGAACACCGTGACGGCCGCGCCCAGTTGGCCGGCCCGGCGCGCGTACTGGAGGATTTTGGCCTCGTTGGCGGCCACCTCGCCAGGTCCGGGCCTGGCTTTGACCAAAGCGACTGTGGCTGCCATCAATTCAGCGTACCTTTTCCAGTGCCGTCGCTGCCGTGGGCGCCCCCGCCCTTCCACCCAGGCCCGCCGGGTAACGTCCGCGACACACGGCCGTGGCAAACTGGCAACGTTGAGAATCGCCTAAAGCAGTAAAGGAACCTGAATGGACAGGCAGCAGGAATACGTTCTGAGGGCCATGGAGGAACGGGACATCCACTTCATCCGGCTCTGGTTCACAGATGTGCTTGGAATCCTCAAGTCCGTCGCGATCGCGCCGGCGGAGTTGGAGGGGGCTTTCCAAGAGGGGATCGGCTTCGACGGGTCGGCGATCGAGGGGTTCACGCGTGTTTACGAGGCGGACATGGTCGCCATGCCAGACCCGACCACCTTCCAGTTGCTGCCGTGGTACGGGGACCGCCACGGCACGGCCCGCATGTTCTGCGACATCTTGACGCCCGATGGCGACCCCTCGCCCGCCGACCCCCGTTACGTCCTGAAGCGGGCGTTGAAGCGGGCCTCGGACATGGGGTTCAGCTTCTACACCCACCCGGAGATCGAGTTCTACCTGTTCAAGTCCGGGACCGGGCGGTCCACCAACCCGCTGGTGCCGGTCGATTCGGGCGGATACTTCGACCACACCGCGCGGGGCACCACCAACGATTTTCGGCGCATCGCCATTGAGATGCTGGAGTCGATGGGCATCTCGGTGGAGTTCTCCCACCATGAGGCCGGCCCCGGCCAAAACGAGATCGACCTCCGTTACGCGGACGCCCTGACCATGGCGGACAACATCATGACCTTCCGGTCGGTGGTCAAGGAGGCGGCGCTCTCGGAAGGGGTCTTCGCGTCCTTCATGCCGAAACCGATGGCCCGGTTCCCCGGCAGCGGCATGCACACCCACTTCTCTTTGTTCGAGGGTGACCGCAACGCCTTCTTCGACGCAGACGCGGAATACGAGTTGTCCAAGACCGCGCGCGGCTTCATGGCCGGCCTGCTGCACTACTCGCGCGAGATTTCGCTGGTCACCAACCAGTTCGTGAACTCCTACAAGCGGCTGTGGGGCGGAGCCGAGGCGCCCAACTACGTTTGCTGGGGCCACAACAACCGGTCCGCGCTGCTGCGCGTGCCCATGTACAAACCGGGCAAGCCGCAGACCGCGCGGGTCGAGTTCCGGGGCATGGATTCGGCCGTCAACCCCTATCTGGCGTTCGCCACCATCCTGAGCGCCGGCCTGAAGGGGATCGAGGAGGACCTGCCGCTGCCGGCGGAGGCGGAAGACGACGTTTGGGCTTTGACCGATGCCGAGCGGCGGGCTTTGGGTATTCAGCCTCTGCCGCGCTCGCTGGACGAGGCGATCCTCATCATGTCGGAGTCCGAGTTGGCCGCGGAGACGCTGGGGGAGCACGTTTTCGAGTTTGTGCTTCGCAACAAACGCCAAGAGTGGAACGAGTACCGGGCGCAGGTCACGGCCTACGAACTGGAACGTTTCCTGCCCATCTTGTGATGGCTGTTCCTGGTCCGCCCGGCGCGGGGGGACGGGTCCGCTCGGTTGGCGGCGAGTTGATCCGGGCGGGCGTGGCGGACGCCGAGCGCGCGCTGCGGTGCTTGGACGAGATAGCGGAGGCCGGGTTCGAGGTCCAACCGGCCGGACTTTCGGCTGTGGCGGACCCGGACCTGGCTCTGTTGACGCTGGCGCGCGTCGCCGCGACCGCTGGTGGCCGGGCGGCGCTGCAAACTGTCTGGTCCGACGCGCGCGCGACCGGGCGCCTGCTGGCCGTGCTGGGCGGCTCGGCGTCTCTGGGGGACCATCTGGTGCGCCACCCGGAGCAGCTTGCGGTCCTCGGCGAGCCGGACATTCTGGCTGGCACCCGTGCGGAGAAGGCCTTGAGCCGTTCGGGCGGGCCGATCGGCGCCGCCGACGGCGTGGGCGAAGCCGACCCGGTGCGCCGGGGACAGGCCGACCAGGCGGCGGGCGCCGCAACGGCTTCGGGCGACCTCGCCGACTTGGCGGACCCGGCCCTGCCCACCGAACGCCAAGCGGCGTTCAGGGCGGCGCTGCTGGAGGCGGTTGGCGCGGACCCGGCGGCGGCCGTGCCCGTGGCCGCGTCCAGCGAACCGGAGCCGCTGCGCCTGGCCTACCGCCGCGCCCTGTTGCGGATCGCCGCGGAGGACCTCTCCGCCGCCGCGCCCACGGCCCTGTTTCCGCAGGTGGCCAGCGACTTGGCGGACCTGGCGACGGCGGTGTTGGAGGGGGCGTTGGCGGTGGCCCGGGCCGGCGTGGACGGCCACGAGCGGGCGCGCCTCGCGGTCATCGCCATGGGCAAGACGGGGGGGCGGGAACTCAACTACGTTTCGGATGTGGACGTGGTCTACGTGGCGGAGCCCGCCGGCCCCGGCGTGGCCGAGGCGGACGCTTTGGCGGTCGCCACCCAGTTGGCCAGCGCGTTGCAGCGGGCCACCTTCGGCCCCGCGAAGGAGCCGGTCATCTGGCAGGTCGACCCCAACCTGCGGCCCGAGGGGAAGAACGGCCCGCTGGTGCGGACCCTTGACTCGCACTTGGCCTACTACCGCAAATGGGCCAAGACCTGGGAGTTCCAGGCCCTGTTGAAGGCCCGTCCGGCCGCCGGGGACGCGTCGCTGGGGCGTGAGTACTACCAGGCGACCAGGGAGTTCGTGTGGAACGCGGTCGAATCCGACAACTTTGTCGAGGACGCGCAGGCGATGCGGCGCCGGGTCGAGGAGCATGTTCCGCCGGCCGAGGCGGACCGCCAACTGAAACTGGGACGCGGCGGGCTGAGGGACGTCGAGTTCACCGTCCAATTGCTGCAGCTGGTCCACGGCCGGTCTGATCCGTCGATCCGCGCCGCCACCACCTTGGCCGCCCTGGACGCGCTGCGGGACGGGGGCTACGTGGGCAGGGCGGCGGCCGGCCGCCTCGCCGAGTGCTACCGGTTGATCCGGGTGCTGGAGCACCGGCTGCAGCTCTACCGCCTGAAGCGGACCCATCTCATGCCGACCGCGCCCGCCGATTTGCTGCGGCTCGCCCGCGCCGCCCGCGTCCAACCCGCCGCGGGCGCCGAACTGGAAAAGACGTGGTTGGCAACCCGGCGCGAGGTCCGCTCCCTGCACGAGGAGTTGTACTACCGCCCGCTGCTGCCGGCCACGGCCAAGCTGTCGGCTGGGGAGGCGACTTTGTTGCCCGATGCCGCCCGGTCGCGTCTGGCCGCCTTGGGTTACCGGCACCCGGACGGCGCCATGCGCCACATCGCGGCGCTGACCAGCGGCGTGACGCGGCAAAGCGCAATCCAGCGGCAGCTCTTGCCGGTCATGCTGGGCTGGTTCGCGGACGGCGCGGACCCGGACGCGGGGCTGCTGTCCTTCCGGCAGTTGTCCGAGGCGTTGGGTTCGACCCACTGGTACCTGCGGCTGCTGCGCGACTCGGCCGGCGCCGCCGAGCGGCTGTCGCACGCGCTGGCGGCGTCGAAGTTCGTCGCGGAAAACCTGGCCCGCTCGCCGGAGTCGGTGCGCTGGCTCGACTCGGACCGGGACCTGGAGCCCCGGCAGCCCGAGGATCTGCGCAAAGAGCTGACGGCGGTGGTGGACCGCCGTGAGTCCGCCCAGACCGCCGCCACGGCCGTGCGGGCCCTGCGCCGCCGGGAGCTGACCCGTCTGGCGACGGGCATGGCGTTGCGCCGGCTGGACGACGGCGCGGCGCGCTTCGCCGTCTCTTCGACCGCCGGGGTGGCCCTCGGGGCGGCTTTGGCGCTGGCGGCGAAGGCGGTGTCCGGCGAAGACGGGGGCCTGCTGGTGGACTTGGCTGTGATCGCGATGGGCTCCCTGGGCGGACGCGAGATGGCCATCGGCTCCGACGCGGACGTAATCTTTGTCCACCGGGCGCGTCCCGGCGCGGAAGAGGCGGCCGCCCAAAGCCAGGCGCAGGCGATCGCGACCGAGGCGCGCAAGCTGCTGGGCGGGATCGGGCCCGAACCCCCCTTGGAAATCGACGCGGATCTGCGCCCCGAGGGGCGGGCCGGCCCGCTGTCGCGGTCGGTGGACGCGTACCGGGAGTATTACGCCCGGTGGGCGCTGACCTGGGAGCGCCAGGCGCTGCTGCGGGCCCGGCCGCTGGCGGGGGACAGGGCCCTGGCGGAGGCATTCATGGCGGTGGCGGACCCGGTGCGGTACCGTCCGGGGGGCCTGAGCGAGAAGGAGTTGACGGATCTGCGGCTGCTCAAGGCCCGCATCGAGGCCGAGCGTCTGCCGCGCGGGGTGGAACCGGCCCGCCACGTCAAACTGGGCCCTGGAGGGCTCCTCGATGTGCAGTGGGTGGCCCAGCTGTACCAGCTTCGCCACGCCGGCGACCTGCCGGGCCTCAGGGTGACCGGCACGGTCGAGGCGTTGGAGGCGGCGGTCGCGGCGGATCTGATCGACGCGGCGGACGTGTGCGTCCTGATCGAATCCTGGATGCAGGCCATGTCGATCCGCAACGCCAACGTGCTGTGGACGGGGCGGGTTGGCGCGTCAAGCGACGTGCTGCCCTCCGACCCGCGCCAGCTGCGCGGAGTGGCGGGCTTGATGGGCTATCCGCGCGGCTCCAGCGCGGAGCTAACCGAGGACCGCGCGCGCGTGGCCCGCCGCGCCCGCCAAGTCTTCGACCGCCTCTTCTACGCCTGAACAGTCGGCGGGATCAATCAATCGATCCGCGAGGCGCGACCCAGAGCTGTTCCAATCCGCTGACTGCGGCGATGCATTCGAAATCCGCGTCGTAATGCAGCACTCCCGCCTCGGCATCTATGGCGATTGCCGCCGTCAGGACGTCGGCCGCCCCGGCGGCCCGCACGTGGCCGGTGTTCCAAAGCGCGCCTTGGATCGAGCGGGCCCGTATTACCACCTCTGGCGTCACCTCAAGCACCGGCAGACCGGAGACGGCATCTCTCAGGCGGTTCCATTGCTCGGCGGATTGTGCGGTGTAGCCGATCTCGAGCATCGTGGTCGGACTGATTGCGCAGATCCGCTCCCTGGCAAGGCGTCCTACCGTTTCGGCAACTGAGGGGTGGCGCCAGGTTCGCACAAGGGCGCTGGTGTCGATGATCAGCCAACGGGGACCCGCCGCGCTCATCGCCTGGCGCCCTGGCGCGGCGCATGAACATATGGAACTACCGCCACCTGACATATGGAATGGAAATGGGGACGGTACCTATTTCGCTTGCGAAATAGGTACCGTCCCCATTTCCGCTCAGTCGTTGCTGGCCGGTTTGGGCGCGTCCGGGGCGTCCTCGTCTTCGTCTTGGCGGAGCAGCGCGTCGTCTACCAACTCGTAGCGGTGGACGTAGGTGGAGATGATCGCCTGGCAGGTGGCGACCAGGGGGAGCGACAGGAAGGCGCCGATCGGTCCGAGCAGGATGCCCAGGGCGAGAACCGAGATGAACGCCACCGCGGGGTTGATCTCCATGGTCTTGGAGGTCAGCTTCGGGGCGACCAAGAAGT
The DNA here is from genome assembly GCA_031281585.1 of Bifidobacteriaceae bacterium. Taxonomy (NCBI): domain Bacteria; kingdom Bacillati; phylum Actinomycetota; class Actinomycetes; order Bifidobacteriales; family Bifidobacteriaceae; species Bifidobacteriaceae bacterium. Next base: position 17,520 of record JAITFE010000072.1, read on the forward strand.
TCTCGACTTGCTGGTAGGCGACTATGAAAACGACCACGGCCAGGCCCTTGAGCGGCGATTCGGTCAGCGCGACCAGGACGGGCCCGGCGCCGCCCAAGTAGGTGCCCACAGTGGGGACGAATTGGGAGACTATCCCGGAGAACAGGGACAGGGGCAGCGCGTAGTCCACCCCGACGATCAGCAGGAAGATGTAGGTGGCCGTGGCGTTGATCAGCGCCAGGATGACGCGGGAGGAGATATAGCCGGCGGTCTTCTCTTGCGCGGTGGCCCAAATCTTGAGGACCACCCGCTGGTGTTCGGGCGGCAGGGGCGAGCACAGCGTGGCCCGCAGCCGGGGCCCCTGGGCGGAGATGTAGAAAACCAGCATGAGCAGGCCCAGGAAGGAGATGAGCCCCGAGAAGACTTGGGTGCCCACCGCCCAGGCGTTGGCCGCCAGGGTGGAGCCCCACTTCGAAACGAGTTGCTGCAGCGCCTCATTCTGCGTTGGGATGCGGGCTCCGAACTTGTCGACCAGCCATTTGGTGACGGCCTCGTAGATGTCCGGCACGCGTCCGAACAGTTCGATGACCTGGTTGACGAACATGGAGCCGAAGGCGGCGACCAGCCCGGCCACCGCCAGCGCGGCCACCAGCATCACCAGGCCCGTCGCCAGACCCCGCTTCCAGCCCTTCTTCACCAGCCAGTCGACCGGCGGCTCCATCGCCAAGGCGACGAACAGCGAGGTGACCACAATCATGATCAGCGACGCCAACTTGCCGATCGAGTACCAGACGACCAGCGAGGCCGCCACGACCAACACGACTTTGATGGCGGCCCTGGTCAGCCAGGGCGGGGCGCTCTGCTTCACGTAATCGACCCTAGCCCGGGAGCGGCGCCAAGAGACTCAATCCGGTTGGAGCCGTCCACAAAGGCGACTTTGGGCCGGTGCGAGTTGACGCCGGCCTCTTCGACCAGCCCGTAGGCGACCACTATGACGATGTCGCCAGCCCGGCTCAGATGCGCCGCCGCCCCGTTGACCGCCACGGTGCCGGAACCCGCCGCCCCCGTGATCACATAGGTGGTCAACCGGTTCCCGTTGGAGACGTTGAGGACGTCCACCTGCTGGCCTTCGACCAGGTCGACCGCGGACATCAAGTCCGCGTCAATGGTGATCGAGCCGATGTAATCCGGGTTCGCGTCGGTGACCGTCGCGCGGTGGATCTTGGACAGCAGCATGGTCCGGCCGATGACGGCCATATTGTCTCCTCCCAGTAGCTGGCAAAGCCGGGACCAAGTTTATCCGGCGGCCGCGCGGCATGGTGAAACGAAAGACCGACCGCCGGGTCTGGGTACCCGACGGCCGGTCGGTTGGGAGAGGACGGCCCGTCTAGATGTCGTAGTAGAGCTCGAACTCGTGCGGGTGCGGGCGCAGACGCAGCGGGTCGACCTCGCGGGTGCGCTTGTAGTCGACCCAAGTCGAGATCAAGTCGGGGGTGAACACGTCGCCCTCGGTCAAGAAGTCGTGGTCCGCCTCAAGCGCGTCCAGCACCTCCGGCAGCGAACCCGGCACCTGCTGGATCTGGGCGTGTTCGGCGGGCGGGAGCTCGTAGAGGTCCTTGTCCACCGGCTCCGGCGGCTCGATCCGGTTCTTGATGCCGTCCAGGCCGGCCATGAGCTGGGCCGAGAAGGCCAGGTACGGGTTGGAGGACGGATCCGGGACCCGGAACTCGATCCGCTTCGCTTTGGGACTGGAGCCGGTAACCGGGATGCGGATGCAGGCGGAGCGGTTGCGCTGCGAGTAGACCAGGTTGACCGGCGCCTCGAAGCCGGGCACCAACCGGTGGTAGGAGTTGACCGTCGGGTTGGTGAACGCCAGCACCGCCGGGGCGTGGGCCAGCAGGCCGCCAATGTACCAGCGGGCCAGGTCGGACAGGCCGCCGTAGCCGCGCTCGTCGAAGAACAGCGGCTCGCCGTTCAACCACAGCGACTGATGGCAGTGCATGCCGGAGCCGTTGTCGCCAAAGATGGGCTTGGGCATGAAGGTGACGGTCTTGCCGGCCTGCCAGGCGGTGTTCCGGATGACGTACTTGAACTTCATCAAATCGTCGCCCGCGTGCAGCAAGGTGGAGAACCGGTAGTTGATCTCCTGCTGGCCGGCGGTGCCGACCTCGTGGTGGGCGCGTTCCATTTCCAGGCCGGACTGGGCCAGCAGGTGGGTCATCTGGTCGCGCAAGTCCGCCATCTGGTCGGACGGCGAGACGGGGAAGTAGCCGCCCTTGATCCTGGTCTTGTAGGCCAGGTTCCCGCCTTCCTCCTTGCGGCCCGTGTTCCACCAGGCCTCGTTGGAGTCGATGAAGTAGAAGGATTCGTGCTCGTTGGTCTCATAGCGCACGGAGTCGAAGATGTAGAACTCCGCCTCCGGGGCGAAGAACGCCGTGTCCGCGATCCCCGTCGAGCTCAGGTAGGCCTCGGCCTTGGCGGCCACATTGCGCGGGTCGCGCGAATACTGTTCGCCGGTGAACGGGTCGACAATCGAGAAATTGACGACCAGGGTCTTGCGGGTCCGGAACGGGTCGACGAACGCGGTCTTCACGTCCGGGATGAGCTTCATGTCGGATTCGTGGATGGCCTGGAAGCCGCGGATCGAAGACCCGTCGAACATCAGGCCGTCCGCGAAGGCGTCCTCGGTGAAGGCGGAAGCGGGGATGGTGAAGTGTTGCATGATGCCCGGAAGGTCGCAGAACCGGACGTCGACAAACTCAACACCCTCGGAGCGAACGAAGGCCAATGCCTCCTCAGCGCTGTTGAACATGGATGTAGCCACTCCTTAGAGAGTCGGTGATCGCTGAAACACCGACACCCTAGAAGGGCTGAGTGACCCGCCCATGAAGCCCTTGTTACGGGTCGGTTTCCGGAGCACGGGCTCCGACGGGTCACTTGCCGCGCAAGGCGCGGCGGTCGGGGCGGGCCTTGAACGGGTCGATCCCCTTGGGCACGGGCAGCTTCATGCCGCCGATCGACTGCAGGCGGCGGTTGACCTCCGCCAGTTGGGCCTTGTTCAAAGCCGGACGCAGGCGCTTGAGCTTGCGCACCAGCTTTGGCAGCGGCACCTCGCCCTCGCCGCGGCCCACAAACAACTCGTGGATGGTGACGCCGGGCGCGACCCGCGCGACGCGCTGCCGTTCCTTCTTCATCAAACCTTTGACCCGGCCGGTGGGGCCTTCGCCGATCAGCACAACGCCGGGCCGCCCGACCGCCCGGAAGACCATGTCCATGGAACGCGGGTCGGCCGCCACCGGCTCTTGCTCAATTGTCCAGCCGCGCCGGATGGTGCCGAGCGCCGATGCCGTGGCGCCGGGTTGGTTTTCGATCTGCGCGTAGGCGACCGCTTCCGCCCGGCGCGCCAGCAGCATTGTGCAGGCCAGCAAGGCGACGGGCGCCGCCAGAAACGCCATGTAGCCGATCCGGCCCTTCCACACGAACGCCCCGAACAGGACTGCGACGCCCTCTATCCCGACCACGAGCGCCAGGAGCCAGAGCCAGATCAGCGGCTGGTGCTTGGCCACCATCTGGTAAACCTGGGCGATCTGCTTGTACCAGCGGGCCTTCTTGTCCTTGCCGGCCTTGGCCGCCGCTTTCGCGGCCTTCTTGGCGGCTCGGCCGGTCAACGCCGGGCCGGCCCACGGATCATCGGATGGGGATCTAGTTGCCACGACAGACCATCTTAACGGGCCGCCCGGACTTGACCGCGCCGAGCGCTCCCGAGATGATCGGCTGATGCTGCGCGATCTGCCTTTGGAAGAACTGCGGTCATACACGGGCCGCGTGACGTTGCCGGAAGACTTCGAGGAGTTCTGGCGCGAAACCCTGGCTGCCTCCCGCTCCCGGTCCTGGCGGCCCCGGACGCTGCCCGTGGCCACGCCGTTGACCACATTGGACGTGTACGATCTGACCTTCGCCGGGTTCGAGGGCGAACCAATCAAGGGCTGGCTGCGCGTCCCGCGCGGCCACGCGGGGCGGCTTCCGGCAGTTGTCACCTACGCCGGCTATGGCGGCGGGCGGGGGTTGCCGACGGAGAGCCTGGCCTGGGCCAGCGCCGGGTTCGCCCACGTCCAGATGGACACGCGGGGCCAGGGCTCGAGTTGGGGCGTGGGGGACACCCCGGACAGCGGCGGGTCGGGGCCGTCCGTGCCGGGCCAGTGCACTCGGGGGATCGAGGATCGGTCCACCTACTACTACCGGCGGCTTTTCACGGACGCGGTCCTGGCCGTGGAGGCGGCCAGGCAGTTGCCGCAGGTGGACCCGGACCGGATCGCCGTGCAAGGGGGCAGCCAGGGCGGCGCCATGGCGCTGGCGGCGGCGGCGCTGGCCGCCGGTGTGCGGGCGGCCTGGGTGAGCGTGCCGTTCCTCGCGGACGTGCGCCGAGGCGTCGAAGCCACCGACGCGCGGCCCTATTCGGAGTTCGCCGAATACCTCGCCTGCCACCGGGACCGGGTGGCGGCGGTGTTCGGGGTGCTCGCCTACTTCGACGGCGTCAACTTCGCACGCCTGAGCCGCGTCCCGGTCCGGCTGACGGCCGCTCTGATGGACCAGATTGTGCCGCCCTCGACCGTGTTCGCGGCCTACAACAACTACGCCGGGCCGAAAGAACTCCTGGTCTGGGAGTTCAACGGCCACGAGGCCGGCGGCCCGTTCGAAGAGGCCCAGGCGCTGCGGTTCTTCGCCGGGGAACTGGTCAGAGACTGAGCTCCGCTTCGAAGCTGCCGGTTTCCAGGCGGTTCTTGATCGCGGCCAGGAACTTGGCGGCGTCCGAGGGCGTGATCAGGCGCGAGTCGTAGGACAGGGCCAGGTAGCTGGTTGAGCGCACCGCGATGCCCTCGCCGACCACAACTGGCCGACGCGTGACCGCGCCCACCGACAGCACCGCCACCTGGGGCGCATCAATGATCGGGAAGTCGAGCATCAAGTCGGGACCGGCCGGAGCCGTCAAAGTGAAGGTCCCGGCGGCCAGGTCTGACGGCAGCAGAGCGCTGCCGGCCGCGCGGGCTTTGACCGCGGCGATCGCACGGGCGAAGCCGACCAGCCCCAGGGCGCCGGCGTCCGCGATCACGGGCACCAGCGGACCCGACGGCGTGAAGACCGTCACGCCCAGGTTCTCTTGGGCGTAGTAGGTGACGTCGCCGTCCACAATGGCCGCGTTGAAAACCGGATTGGCCTTCAGCGCCTCGACCGTGGCCCGCGCGAAGAACGGGTCCGGGGAGAGCTCAATGCCCTCGCGCTCTAGGAAGCGCCGGTTGCCGCGCGCGATCAGCCGCATCACCTCGGTGACGTCCACCTCGGCGACGGAAGTCAGCTGGGTCGGCTGGTAGACCTCGTGCAGTTGGCGTTCGATCGCGCGGAGCCGGGGCAGCCGGTCCTGGTCTGCGGGCAGCGTGGGCGTGGCGGGCACCTCGGGCGCCGGCCGCACGGCCGCGAGCACGTCCTCGCGGCGGATCCGTCCGCCCACGCCGCTGCCTTGGACCGTCGACAGGTCCACGCCGACCTCGTTCGCCAGTTTGCGCACCAGCGGGGTGATGTAGGCGGCGGTGGTGTCCGATGCCGCCCGCACAGCCCCAGCCGGGGGCGCCGCCACCGGGGTGGCGATGGGCGGGGGAGGCGCGATCGCCGGGGCCGCGTGGGCCGGCGTGTGGGCCGGCCGGGCGATCGGCGCGAACGCGGACGAGGTTTCCGGATGGGTGGCCTCGGCCGGGCGCGGTGCCGGCCCGGGGACCGGCTCCGGAGCGGGCTCCGGCGCGGGCTCCGGCGCGGGTTGGGGCGTTGGGAGAGGCTCCGGAGCTGGGACGGGCTGTGGCGCCGGGACGGGCTGAACGGCATCGGGCGCGGGGGAGGGCGTGGCGGGCTCGCTGGAAGGCGCCTCGCCGGGTTCGCCCAACGTCGCCAAAATGGCGCCCACCTCCACGGTCTCATCCTCCGGCACCAAAATCTCCAGGAGGACCCCGGCGAAGGGGGAGGGGATCTCGGTGTCGACTTTGTCGGTCGAGATTTCGACGAGGGGCTCGTCGACGGCGACTGGGTCGCCGACCTGCTTGAGCCACCGGGTGACTGTGCCTTCGGTCACCGATTCGCCGAGGGCCGGCATTGGTACTGGCTGGGACATCATTGCTCCGGTTCTGTTGTCGAGGTTAGGCGTGGGCGTGGAGGGGCTTGCCGGCCAGGGCGAGGAACGCCTCGCCGATGGCCTCGTCTTGCGTGGGGTGGGCGTGGATCAATTCGGCCACATCTTCAGGGTAGGCCTCCCAATTGACGATCAACTGGGCTTCTCCGACCAATTCGCCGATCCGGGTGCCGACCATGTGGACCCCCAGCACCGGGCCGCCCGCCAAGCGCACCAACTTGACGAAGCCCTGGGTGCCCAGCACCTGGCTCTTGCCGTTGCCGGCCAGGTTGTATTCGACGGTCTCAATGGCGTCTTCGCCGTGCTCCGACTTGGCGGCGGCCTCCGTGACGCCCACCGAGGCGATCTCCGGGTCGCAGTAGGTGACCCTGGGGATGCCGGATTCGACCAGCGGGGCCGGGCTAAGGCCGGCGATCCGTTCCGCCGCCGCGATGCCTTGGGCGAAGCCGCGGTGCGCCAGTTGAAGGCCGGGCACAATGTCGCCCACCGCCCACACGCCTTGGACGTTGGTGCGCAACTGCGGGTCGGTCGGGACGAAGCCGCGGTCCATTGCCAAGCCGATGCGCTCGAAGCCGACCCCGGCCGTGTTCGGGCCGCGGCCCACCGCGACCAGCAGCACGTCGCCTGTCAGCGTGTCGCCGTTTTCCATGCGGACCGTCACCTGGCTGTCGTCTTGCGACACGTCCGCCACCTTGACGCCCAGCTTGAAGCCGATCCCGCGCCGCCTGAAGGAGCGTTCGATCAGCTTCGAGACGGTCAGGTCCTCATTCGGGGCCAGATGGTCCAGGGCTTCCACGATCACCGGCTTGGCGCCAAAGGACGCCCACAGCGAGGCGAACTCCAGGCCGATCACGCCGCCGCCCAGGACTATGGGGTTTTGGGGGACCCAATCCAGCGCGAGGGCTTGATCCGAGGTCATGACCCGCCCCTCGACGGCCAGTCCTGGAAGAGACCTCGCGTAGGAGCCCGTGCCCAGGACCAAGTGCCTGCCTTGGATGGTTTCGCCGCCGACCTGCACCTGGGTGGGGGACACGACCTCGCCGCGGCCCTGGATCAAGTGGACGCCGCGGCCGGACACCAGACCTTGCAAACCCTTGTAGAGCCGGTCGATCACGCCCTGTTTGAAGGCGTTGACGCCGTTCATGTCGATCCCGGTGAGCTGCGATTGGACGCCGTACTTGGCGGATTCGCGGACCTGGTCGGCGATCTCCGCGGAGTGGAGCATGGCCTTAGTCGGGATGCAGCCCCGGTGCAGGCACGTCCCGCCGACTTTGTCGGACTCGATCAAGGCGACGTTCAAGCCCAGTTGGGCGGCGCGCAAGGCGGTGGCGTAGCCGCCGCTTCCCGCTCCGAGTATGACCACGTCGTACACGGCTGATTCGGCCACTGTGATGGCACCTTTCTTGGTTTGTCGGTCTGGCCACTCCCCGCCCGTTAGGGCCGAAGTCCCACACCAATTTTGACACGGTTTCGCCGGTACGCAGGTCATGGATGCGGGCGTGCGACGGTTGCCGTGAGCTAGGCTCTCCGGTGTGAGTTGGCGCCCATTCGGCAAACGCAAGCGCTCCGGCGGCCCAGACGGCTCCGCTTCGGCTTCCACGGCCAGCGACGCGAGACGCGAGACGCTGGATCATCTAAGGGCTTTTGTGTCCTCGCGCGTCGGGGTGGAGGCGTACATCGAGCCGCCGAACCCGCAGATTCAGACCACGTTGCTGCTGGTCGCCACCACGGGGGAGTGGACCAGGCGCAAAGTGCCGGACGCGGCCACGGCCCGCTCGGTCGCGATCTCCCTTGGCATCCCGGTCTACGACGTGAACTTCACCGGCTACCCGCAGCGGATGCGGGACTGGAACGCGGCCCAGCGGGCCGCCCAGCGCGAGGCGCGCAAACCCGACCAGTAAACCGCGAGTCTCCGTAGCCGCTGGCGTTGGCGCAACGACGGAGGGCCGAGCTAAGTGGCGTTCGGGGCGGGGATGGACTGCTGCAACTGGGTAAACCGGTCCGACAGCACCCGTTCAAGTTCGCGGAGGCGCTCCAGCGTGGCAGGGTCCGGTTCGGGTCCGCCGCCCGGCTTGGTCCCATCCCAGCCGGGCACGTCGAAGCCGATGGACGGCGGGTCCACTCTGTGCTCGTCCCACACGCGCTGCCATTCACCCTCTGGCGGGTTGCCGCCCAGCGCCTCTAGGGCCTCGCGCAGCGCTTCTTCCGCCTCCACGTCGTAATTCGGGCAGCGGTCGAGCAGCGCCTTCAATTCGGCGGTCGTGATTTCGGCCGGGAGGACGGCGGTGGGATAGATGTCGTCACCGGCTGCGGGCGCCGGCGGGTCCTTGACGCCCGGGTAACCGTTGTCGCGGGCGCACTGCGCCCACTTGACCGTCGCCGCGGCGAGGCGCTGCTCGGACTTCAGATTCTCAGCCGGATCGGCTTTGTAGGTCGATGGCGTGTAGCCGCTTTGGTCCAGACAATCGACGAAGGCCTGGGTGTGGTCGGTCGCCCCGACCACGAGGAAGCGCGCTTCCGGGTCTGGGCTGCCCAAAGCGTCCAACTCTTCCCGGCTGGCCCCCGACAGCATGGCGGCCCAGTAGGGGTCGTAACGCTTGAGCACTTCGGCCGCCGCGGCCTCCGCAGCCTCCTGAGCCGAGGCGGATCGATAGTCGCCGCCCCAGTATCCGCCGGAGTTGTCGGCACCACCCAGCGAAAAGACCGTCACTTCGTTAGTCGCGTCGAAGTACACGTCCTTTTGGCCGTCCTGCGTCGTCACAAGCCTGAACGGCACGCTGGCCGCCGTGAGGCAATCGGCGAACCGGTCGGCGGCGGCGGCCTGCTTCGCCTCATCCGGCCCGGCGGGAGTCGGCTCCGGTTCGGCCGAATCGCACGCGGTCAGCGTCAAAACGGCAGCGACCGCCAATCCGGCGACTCGGCAGATCCTGTTCACAACGCCCTCCTCGAACCACCCTCCGGCGCGGGCCGCCGGCCAAGGCCCGCCCTTGACGTACCCCCCAGACTACGCGGCCCCAAACGGGCCTGGTCGCTCCCGAGTAGTATCCGCTAGGATTTGGTAGTAACAAGTAGCAAGGGGTAGCGGAGAGGGCTAATGGAGACCGTTCAGCTAGCAACCAGGATTGAGAAGTCCCAGGACCAGGCGTTTCGGCAGACGACTCGCGAACTAGGCACCACTCCAGCAGACGCCATCAGGGTGTTCGTGGCGGCGTTCAACCGCCGCCGCGGGTTCCCATTCGATGTGCGTCTGGGAGCGGAAGTGGAGCCTTTCGCGACGGAGGAGGGGGCGCTCGACTTCGTGGACCGCCAGGCAATGGAGCTGCTCCGTGAGACGCGGTGAGGTCTGGACGGTGCGGGATCCCGCCTACGCGGGCAAGGCGCGGCCCGCCGTCGCCGTGCAGTCCGACGTCGTCTCGGCGACGTTCGAGTCAGCCATCATGGTGGCGCTGACCACCTTCGATTCAGCCGCCGCGCGAAACAGGGTCAGACTGGATTCCACCCCCGCGAACGGGCTGAAAGAAGCCAGTTACGTGATGACCGAGAAGCCGTTCACCGTCAGGGCCGAGCGGCTCGGCATGCGTGTGGGCGTGCTCGATGAAGGCGACTTGTTGCGAGTTTCGAGGTCGCTGGCCTCTGTGCTGGGGATCACGGTCGAAGACCTGGCCTGACTGTGCTGGCACAAGATGAAGCGCCTGAAGGGTGGTTGAACGGCCTGGGAGCGCGGGTCGACCTCCGGCCGCCGGGACGGCTAGTGGCCCCGCGGTGCTGGTCGGTTTGCGGGGGCCGGACAAGACTGTAGCTTCTGAGGGCGTTTCGGGAGCGCGTCGAGGGGGCGGGATGGCTCGCGATCGCGCTTGAGGCCGAAGTCGGGCCCGGTGTGGGCGAGCGCTCGCTGCGGCTCTCCGGGCTGGCCGGGCGGTTCTTGATCGGCGGGGGCCCGGCCTACGCTCCCGAGCGAGGCCGTCTGGCGTCGGCCTCGCTCGGGATGGCGGGTTTCGCCCAATGGGGAACCCCGCCGTCAGCGCCTTATTGTTGGGCGTACCGGCGACGGCGCGCGAGCATCGCTCCGCCTACCATGAGCGCTATGGCCATGCCGAGCGCCGGCCAGCCCGTCTGCGGGCCGGTCACGGGGAGAGACTCTTCGGCCGGGTCAGCCTTGGCTGCGGCGGCCACCTGGATGTCGCCCCATCCGATCAGCGTGCCGTCCATGGCTTGGACGACAATTCGATGCTGGCCGGGGGTTGAGCCGGCCGGGATGGTGACAACCGCTTGGCCGTCCGCGTTCAGGGTGACGGTGGCGAGCAGGGTCGGATTCGAGTGCAGCCAGATCCGCACCTGCTCGCCCGGGTGGCCCAGGACCACTACGGTGACTTGCGCGCCGGCTGTCGCGGCCGCGGGCACCTGCACCCCGCCGCGCGCTTCCTGTGTCAGTTCGCTGTCAGGCACTGGCAGAAGCCGATCTGCGGGCTCGTTCGAAGGCTCGTCGCCGGGCTGATCCCCAGGCTCGTCGCCGGGCTGATCCCCAGGTTGATCGCCGGGCTGGTCCCCAGGTTCGTCGCCGGGCTGGTCCCCAGGTTGATCGCCGGGCTGGTCCCCAGGTTCGTCGCCGGGCTGGTCCCCAGGTTCGTCGCCGGGCTGGTCCCCAGGTTGATCGCCGGGCTGGTCCCCAGGTTGATCGCCGGGCTGGTCCCCAGGTTGATCGCCGGGCTGGTCCCCAGGTTGATCGCCGGGCTGGTCCCCAGGTTGATCG